>DASYWD010000474.1 GCA_035936415.1 Longimicrobiaceae bacterium | reverse complement strand
GGATCTGGCAGCCGCCCTCCAGCGCCTGCAGGAAGGCGCGCTCGGCGGCGGTGGCGTCGGCCGTGGCCGGGTCGTGGAGGGGACGCAGCCGCTCCCGCACCTCCGCGGCGTCGGCGCGGGCGACGACGGCGAGCGCGCCCTGGCCCACCGCGGGGAGCCAGCCGCCCGCATCCAGGTACCCGGAGATCCGGTCGGCCCAGCCCAGCCGCAGCACCCCGGCCGCGGCGAGGACGATAGCGTCGTACTCCCCCGCGTCCAGCTTGGCGAGGCGGGTGTTGAGGTTGCCGCGCAGGTCCACCACCTCCAGGTCCGGTCGCAGGGCGCGGAGCTGCGCGCGCCGGCGGAGGGAGCTGGTCCCCACGCGGGTCCCGTCCGGGAGGTCGGCCAGGGCGCCCGGGACGCGGTCGCGGCGGATCAGCACGTCGCGCGGGTCTTCCCGGGCGGTCACGGCCACGATCTCCAGCCCGTCGGGGAGGCGGGTGGGGACGTCCTTGAGCGAGTGCACCGCCAGGTCGGCGTCGCCGCGCAGCAGGGCCTCGTCCAGCTCCTTGGTGAAGAGCCCCTTGTCGCCGATCTTGGCGAGGGGGACGTCGAGGATCCGGTCGCCCGTGGTGCGGACGACCTGGATCTCCACCGGGGTGCCGGGGTCGGCGTCGCGGAGGGCGCGCTCCACGGCGCGGGCCTGCCAGAGGGCCAGCTCGCTCCCCCGGGACGCGATGCGGATGGGACCCGAGGCGGGGCTCACCACTGCGACTGCGCGCCCTCGATGATCTTCTGCACCATCTCGGCGATGGCGCGGGCCCGGCCCGTCTGCGCCTGCTCGGAGTTGGGCTGGTAGTTGCCGATCGCGGAGACGCCGTTCCCCTTCCAGATGATCTGTTCGCCGCGCACGCTCACGATCTCCGCCTCGAAGGTGATCCGCACCTGCCGCTGCACCACGTCCACCCGCTCGCTGACGCCGGGGGTGGTGCGGAAGGCCGGGGTGGTCTCGTCGAAGCCGGTGATCCGCCCCCGCAGGATGGCGTCGGCCACGCGCTGGTCGGCCAGGCGCACGCCGAGCTTGCGCGGGATCTCGTCCTGCAGGCGGAGCTGCACGTCCGTGCTCAGCACCGGCTCGGCGGTGGCGTTCTCGAACGGCACCACGGCGAGGGTGCGGATCCCCGGCGGGAGCCCCCCGCCGGTGAAGGAATAGCACCCGGAAAGGAGCAGGACGGCCGCGGCCAGGAGGCTAGCGAGCCGCACCGGGGAGCCAGGTTTCCGGGGGAAATGGAGCGGCATCTTTGGTCGATTCCACGTTGAGGACCAGGGTGCGGTACGCGCCGCGGTCGCGGTACTCGGCCCGCTGCAGCGCGCCGGCAGGGCTGTAGGTGACCGAGACGGACTCCAGCGCACCCGATCCCCCGGAGCGGAGGATGGTGCGGAGGCGCATCCCCTCGGCGCCGAACTCCACCGTCTCGCCAGCGCCAACCTCGTAGCGCAGGGAGGCAGCATTCTCGGAAGCGCTTGCGCCGACGAGCCGGGCTCCGGCGGGCGGCCGGACCACCCCGAGCCCCCCCCAGAGGAGCGCGGGCGAGGGGAGCGGGAAGCGGGCGGCGACCGCCGGGGGGACCCGGAACGAGTCGCCCACCAGCGCGGCGGCGAGGTACGTCTCGCCGCGCGGCCCGAACAGGTCGAGCCGCAGCCGCTCCGGGGCTTCGGCGCGGACCACGCCGCGCCCACGGACACGCGACCCCGCCT
>DASYWD010000473.1 GCA_035936415.1 Longimicrobiaceae bacterium | reverse complement strand
ATACAGTTCCGCACCGGTTCGGGAGCGGAACACTCAAGCAAAAAGGGCCCGGCGCCGTGGCGCCGGGCCCCTCCCGTTTTCCGGCACTCCGCGGGCGGCCTGCCGGCCGGTCGAACGCCCGTGTCACGCGGGCGCCTCCGCCTCCTGGGGCGACACCCGCCAGTAGACGCCGCTCTCGCGTCGCAGCAGGCGGGCGCCCACCAGCTCGCGGCGGAGCGTGGCCGTGTCCGCGTGGTGCCGGCGGATGATCTCGTTCACCTGCGCTTCCGGGTACTCCGCTCCCTCCTCGAAGCGCTCCGCCAGCCACTCCAGGATCACCTGCCGCTTCTTGCGGGTGTCCGGGATCTTGGTGAGCCGCTCGCCCTCCAGGAAGGTCCGCAGCACCTTGCGCTTCCAGGCGTCCTCGGAGGTGGGCGCGGCCAGCGTGGCGATCCGCTCCGCCGAGAAGACTTCGCGCCCGAGCTGCTGCAGCGTGGCGCCGCGCAGGCGGTAGAAGTGCGTCGTCCCCTCCGGTCGCATCTCCACCAGCTCCACCCGGGCGAGCCTCGCCAGGTGGTGCGAAACGGTGGGTTCGCGCAGCCCCACCGCCTCGGCCAGCTCGCCGACGCTGCGCTCCCGCTCCGCCAGCAGCCCCACCAGCTTCAGCCGGCTCTCGTCCGCGAGCGCCTTGAGGAAGGCCAGCGCCCTCTCCATCTCCAGCTCCGACACGGTCACCTCCGGGCCAGGCGTTTCGAAGAACATCTATATTGATAGATATCGAAGTACCAGACTGAACGCAAGGGCGGCGCTCTCCTCCCCCGCCCGGGAAGGAGAGCCGCCGCCCTCCGGCTCAGTTCGCCTGGGTCGCCGCGGGGCCGATGCGGCGGTGCACCTCCTGCAGCACGCGGCGCGGGTCCAGCGGCTTGGCGAGGAAGCCGTCGCAGCCGGCGGCCACGGCGCGCTTCCCCACGGACCCGTAGGCGAACGCGGTCATCACCACGATGGGGATGTGGCCGGTGTCCGGGTCGCGCTTCAGCGCCTCCGTGGCCCCGAAGCCGTCGAGCCGGGGGATGGACAGGTCCATGAGGATAATGTCCGGCCGGTGGCGCCGCGCGGAGTCCACCCCCGCCTCGCCGTTCTCCGCCTGGAGGACCCGGTAGCCGTGCCGCTCCAGGTACGCCGAGTGGATGGCGAGGGTCTCGATCTGGTCTTCCACGATGAGGACGGTCTTCATCCGCGTTCGGTCGCTGGTTACGGACGGGTCGCACCTCCCGGGGCGCCGCGCGGCGGCTCCCGAGCGGCGTTCGAGCCGTCGGACGTTTCGACAGGTGTCCTGAATGGATAACCCGGATCCGGCGGGCCGCAACCCCCAGTGCCGCCGCGGTCTACACCCGCTCGGGCGTACGGGGTCCGCGCGGGTGGCGGGGAGGGGCGGGGGAGCCTTACCTTCCGCGGGTCTGCCCCCTCTCCGCGACGCACCCGGATCCACGCAATCGATGACGCTCCGCCGCACCTCCGCAGCACTCCTCTGCGCCGCCACCCTGCTGGCGGCGTGCGCCCCCGCCCCCCGGCAGGCCGCCCCGGCGGGCGCGCCGCAGGCCGCCGCGGCGGGCGCGCAGGCGGAGTACGATCGCTTCGCCCGCGAGTTCCTGGACTGGTACTACGAGGCCAGCCCCGTCCGGGCCACCCGGCTGGGGATCCACCGCCACGACGACCGGCTGCAGGACCTCTCGCGCGCCGGGATCGAGCGGCGCAGGGAGGCGCTGCACGGGTGGCTGCGGCGCCTGGAGGGGATCGACCGCGCGGCGCTGCGGGGCGACGCCCGCCTGGACCACCGCGTCCTGGAGCACGCCATCCGGGCGCAGCTCCTGGAGCTGGAGGAGGTGCGCGGGTGGGAGCGCGATCCGGGCACGTACGTCGGCGCGGTGTCGGGGGGGACCTCCGCGCTATCGTCGCGCACCTTCGCGCCTGCCGACCAGCGGATGCGGAGCATGATGGCGCGCTGGGAGCAGGTGCCGGACGTGCTCGCCGCCGCCCGCGCCAACCTGCGCGACGTCCCGCGGCTCTGGGCCGAGAGCGCGGCGGGGAGCGCGCGGGGGACCGCGTCGTTCCTCCGGAGCGATCTCCCCCGCGCGCTGGCGGAGCAGGGGCTGGAGCGGGTGGACCCGGCGCTCCGGGCGGAGTGGGACGCGGCGCGACTGCGCACCGCCGCCCGGATGGAGGAGTTCGCGGGGTGGCTCCGCGACGACCTGGCGCCCCGCGCGCAGGGCGACTTCCGCCTGGGGCGCGACGTGTTCGAGCGGAAGCTGAAGTACGAGGAGCACGTGGACCTGTCCGCGGACGAGCTGCGCGAGGTCAACGAGCGGGCCATCCGCGACTACAAGGCCTGGGTGGCGCGCGAGGCCGCCCGCGTGGACCCCCGCCGCGACCCGGCGGCCGTGATGGACTCCATCACCGGGATCTACCCGCCGCCGGAGCGGCTGATCGCCACCGCGCGGGCGCAGCTCGACACCATCCGCCGCTTCATCGTGGAGCGGGGGATCGTCACCCTCCCCTCGGAGCGGATGCCCACGGTGCGGGAGACCCCGGCGTACGCGCGCGGCGGCTTCGCCAGCATGGACACGCCGGGGCCGTTCGAGACGGCCGCCACGGAGGCCTACTACAACATCACCAACGTGGACCCCGCCTGGACGCCGGAGCAGAAGGCCCAGCACATGACGTACTTCAACTACCCGGGTCTGCTGGGCATCACGGTGCACGAGGCCATGCCGGGCCACTTCGTCCAGCTCCTGTACGAGCAGCAGGTCCCCACCGAGGTGCGCAAGGTGTTCACCCCGTCCTCGCTGGTGGAGGGGTGGGCGCACTACGCCGAGCAGATGATGGTGGACGAGGGGCTGGGCGGTGGGGACCCCGCGGTGCGGCTGGGGCAGCTCCGGCGCGCGCTGCAGCGGCACGCGCGCTGGCACGCCGGGCTGGCGATGCACGCCTACGGCGGGTCGGTGGAGGACGCGGCGGAGCGCTACCAGGAGATCGCCTACTTCGCCCCGTTCCCGGCGCTGCGCGAGGTGCAGCGTGGGACGTCGGACCCCACCTACCTGTACTACGCGCTGGGCCGGATGCAGATCCTGAAGCTGCGCGAGGACTACCGCCGACGCCTGGAGTCGCAGGGGAAGCCGTTCTCGCTCCGGGAGTTCCACGACACCTTCCTGCGCCTGGGGCTCCCGGTCTCGCTGGCGCGCGAGGTGATGATCCCCGGCGACGCGGGGCCGGTGCTGTAGCTCTTCCATCCCACGACGGGCGCGGAGGACGGACACGATGAGCGAGCACGCGGGGCGGGACGCCGGCCGGGCGCGGCAGGCGGGGATCTTCGTGGCGGGGGTGGGCGGGCGGCCTCCCCTGGTGCCGATCGACCCGGCGCGGCTGGAGGAGGAGGCCCGCCGGGCCATGTCGCCCGAGGGCTTCGCGTACGTCGCGGGGGGCGCGGGGACGGAGAGCACCATGCGCGCCAACCGCGACGCCTTCGAGCGCTGGAGGATCGTCCCCCGGATGCTGCGGGACGTGTCGGTGCGGGACACCTCCGTGGAGCTGTTCGGCGCGCGGCTCCCCGCGCCGCTCCTCCTGGCGCCCATCGGCGTGCTGGAGATGGCGCACCCCGAGGCCGACCTGGCGGTGGCGCGGGCCGCCGCCGCGGAGGGGGTGCCGATGATCTTCTCCAACCAGGCATCCCACCCCATGGAGGCCTGCGCCCGCGCCATGGGCGACGCGCCCCGCTGGTTCCAGCTCTACTGGAGCCGCTCCGACGACCTGGTCGCCAGCTTCGTGCGGCGCGCGGAGGCGTGCGGCTGCTCCGCCCTCGTGCTCACCCTGGACACCACCATACTGGGGTGGCGCCCGCGCGACCTGGACCTGGGCTACCTCCCCTTCCTGCGGGGGATGGGGATCGCGCAGTACACCAGCGACCCCGTCTTCCGCGCCAGCCTGGCCGAGCCGCTGGACGCGCCCCCCGCCGAGAAGCCGGCCGTCAACCTGGCCTCCCTGCGCGCCTTCGCCGGGATGATGCGGAAGTACCCCGACGCCGGCCTGCGGGAGAAGCTCCGCTCCGGCGCGCCGCGGGCCGCCGTGCAGCGCTTCATCGCCACCTACTCGCGCCCCTCGCTCACCTGGGACGACCTGGGCTTCCTCCGCGACCGGACGCGCCTCCCCATCCTGCTCAAGGGGATCCTCCACCCGGACGACGCCCGCATGGCGCTGGAGCGGGGGATGGACGGGGTGATCGTCTCCAACCACGGCGGGCGCCAGGTGGACGGCGCCATCGGCGCGCTGGAGGCGCTCCCGGGCGTGGTGGAGGCCGTGGGCGCCCGGGTGCCGGTGCTCTTCGACAGCGGCGTCCGCACCGGGGCCGACGTGTTCAAGGCCCTCGCCCTGGGGGCCACCGCCGTGTGCCTGGGGCGCCCCTACGCGTACGGGCTCGCCGTCGCGGGCGAGGCGGGGGTGCGGGAGACCGTCCGCAACGTGGCCGCGGACTTCGACCTCACCCTGGGGCTGGCGGGGTGCACCTCGGCCGCGGCCGTCGGCCGCGCGTCGCTGGTCCGCGCCGGCGGGGATCCCGGGACCGGGTAGGCGGCCGGGGGACCGGGAACGCGCAACGGGCGGCGCCAGCACCTGGCGCCGCCCATTGCATTTCACGGCTCGCTTCGCATTTCCCCACACCCGGGCGGGGCGGCGGTCCTCAGTCCGCCATGACCTTCTCGACGTACCCGTTGTCGGGGTTCCCGCCGCGCTTCAGCACCCGGTCCACGGTGCCGGGGCCGCGGTTGTAGGCGAGGAGCGCCAGGCGCTCGTTCCCCTCGTACTTGTCGAGAAGCTTACGGAGGTAGCCCAGCCCGATCCGAAGGTTCGTCTCGCTGTCGCGCAGGTCGCGCGTGGTGACCCCCGGCTCCAGCCAGCGCGCGGTGCGCGGCATGAGCTGCGTCAGCCCGACGGCGCCCACGTGGCTGGTGGCGCTGTTGCGGAACCCGCTCTCGGCCCGCACCAGCCCGAACGCCATCTCCGGCTCGATCCCGTACTCCAGCGCGGCGTCCACGATGCTCATGGCGAGCTGCTCGGTGACCGGGTAGCCCTTGCCCTTGTACTTCCGGGCCAGCGACTTGGCCTTGGCGTCGGCCAGCACCGCGGACGCCGGCTCTTCCATGGCGAGCTCGCTCACCACCACGGGCGGCAGAACCGGGCTGGCCGCGAAGCTCGCGGCCGGCGCGGGCCGGGCGGCATCCTGCTTCCGCGCATCCACGGCCTGCACGGTGATCGCCACCTGGGTCACGGCGACGGTCGCCAGGAGCGCGCGGACGCCGCGCTTCTGCAGCAGCTCGCGGACGCCGAGGGGGCGGAGGCCGTTCTGCTCGTCTCGATTCTGCACTCGCTCTATCTCCCGTTCGTGTCAAGACGAGCGCGGCAGACAGAACAGGTCGTCGGCCGCGCGTCGTCATGGCAAGAATTCAACTTCGCGAGAACAATATAACACTCCTAAGTGCTTATTTCAACCCGTCTTACTGATCGAGTGCCACGGGAAGCGCATTGATTTGGGTGCCAGGTCGCCGAAAGCGAACGGGGCGCCGACCCGGAACCGGAGGGGCGGGCTCAGAAGCCGGCCGCGCGGATCCCGTCCAGGTCCACCGCAGCCTGCGAAGGCTCCTGCCTGGGGCTTTCATCGGAGCCGCGCTCTTCATGGCGCTGCTTCACGACGGTCAGGCTGGCCACGATGGCTGCGATTGCTACGAGACTGACACCTAAAGCGCGAATAAGCACCTCCGTGCCGGGGCGGGAGCGGCGCGCCGGCAGGCACGCCTGGGGGTATCGGTGGCAGGTTCCGTGCCGGTCTTGACAAGCGCATCCGGGCTGGCCCGGTGCAGGTTTCCGGCGCTCGTGAAACTGACGACGGAACCCCCGGCCGCGTCACCTCCGGGAGCGGCTCTCCTGGCGGGGATGGCTTGCCTGCGGGGCGGGAGCGGCACATGTTGACGCCGGGCAACGGCACGGACCACGGACGCGAGCGACCATGGCGGAAGAGCGGCGGTACACCGACCCGGGGGGCGGCTTCGACGTGCGGGTGCCGGACGGGTGGTATGCCGAGCACGACCCGGAGGTGGGCGGGGCGGAGCTCGCGCACCCGGACGGCGCGGGGGTGCTGAACCTGGTGGGGGTCCCGCAGCCGGAAGGCGAGTTCCCGGACCCGGCGGAGGAGCTCTACTCCTTCCTGGAGGAGCAGGGGGTGGAGCTGGAGGAGGACGAGGTCGAGGACCTGGAGCTGGAGGGCGGCGCCGACCTGGCCGTCTGCGAGTACGTGAGCGAGGACGAGGAGTCCGACGAGGGCGAGACCTTCTGGCTGGTGGGGGTGGCGACGGCCCCGGGAACGCTGGTGTTCGCCACCTACTCCTGCGCGGCCGGGGAGGAGGACGAGGAGCGGGAGACGGTCATGGAGACCCTGCGCTCTCTGCGCCTGAACGCGGCGGAGTGACCCCGCTCAGGGCGAGAGGTGTGCAGGAAACAGAAAAGTGCGGAAGCACGAGAGGAGCCACTCTCGCACTTCCGCACTTCGCACTTCCGCACTCGCCGTCTACGACGCCTCGCGCAGGATCTCCCGCATGTCCTCCGGGGAGAAGTGGTACGCCTCGTTGCAGAAGTGGCACACCACCTCGGTGAAGGGCTGCTCCTCCTCCTCGATGATCCGCGCGACCTCGGCCTCCCCCAGGCTGACGATGGCGCGCTCGAAGCGCTCGCGCGAGCAGGGGCAGTGGAAGCGCACCGGATAGCGGTCCAGCAGGGCGAAGCCCTCCGGGAAGATGCGCTCCAGCACCTCCTCGGGGGTGGTCCCCTCGCGGATCAGCGTGGTGGGGTGCGGGAGCGCGGCGATCCGCTTCTCGATGGCGATGATCTCGTCCTCGTCCAGCCCCGGGAGGAGCTGGATCAGGTACCCGCCCGCGGCCTCCACGCTGCCGTCCGGGACCACGAACACCCCGATCCCCACCGCCGAGGGCGTCTGCTCGCTCCGCGCGAGGTAGAAGGCCAGGTCCTCGCCGATCTCGCCGGACTGCAGCTCCACCGTCCCCTGGTAGGGGTCGCGCATCCCCAGGTTCTTGGTGACGGAAAGGTAGCCGGAGCTCCCCACCACCCCCGCCACGTTGAGCTTCCCCGGGCGGACGCTCTCGGCGTGCACGCGGGGGTTGCTCACCAGCCCGCGCACCTCGCCGCGCCCGTTGGCGGTGACGATGATCCGCCCCACCGGGCCGCCGCCGCGCACCTCGACGCTGAGCGCCTGGTCCTCCTCCTTGAGCGACGCCGCGCTCAGCAGGAGCGCCCCCATCGCCGTGCGCCCGAGCGCGGCGCTGACCGCGGGGTACGTGCCGTGCCGCTCCTGAAGCTGCTTCACCACGCCGGTGGCGTTCAGCGCGAAGGCGCGCACGCGCTCATCGAGCGCCGTGGCGCGCACCAGGTAATCCCGATCCGACATCGATCCCCTCCCTTGGTTCTCACAAAACAAGGCCGCGGCCATGTAGGTAGCCGCGGCTCAATAAGATACACCTGTGCCGGCCTGGGTTCCGCGGGCGGGACCGCGGATTGCAGTGCCCAACGCCCGTCGGGCGAGGGTGGCGGAGCGAACCCTGAGACGGGGATGACACACATGGCGGAGAGCGTCGGGCCGCGGGCGGAGGTGCTGCGCACGCGCGAATTCATCGGGTGGCAGGTGTGGGACTCGCAGGGGGAGAAGCTCGGCACGGTGAGCGACCTGCTGATCGACCGGAGCGGCAGGGTGCGCTTCCTGGCGGTGGACTTCGGGATCTTCCGGCGGGGTCACGTGCTCCTTCCCGTGTCGCAGGTGGACTGGGGCGAGGACGCCATGGTGGTGCGCTGGACGCGCGACGAGGTGCGGGGGCTCCCCGAGTACGAGCCGAACCGGCCCCTCACAGCGGAGATGCTGGACGAGCTGGGGCGCTCCTATCCACGCTTCTACGGCGGCGGGGGCGGCGGGGCCGCCGCGCCCGCAACCATGCCGGGGGAGGTGCGGGTCGTCCCCCTCAAGGAGGCGAAGGACTTCAAGCTGGCGGCGGGGGCTCCGGACCTGCGGGGCTGGGAGGTATACGCCGCCGACCGGCGCCGGGTGGGGAAGGTGAGCGAGATGCTGGTGGACCCCGGCGCGATGAAGATCCGCTACCTGGACGTGGACCTGGACGACGACCTGTTCACGCTCAAGGAGGACCGCCACGTGCTCGTCCCCGCCGAGGCGGTGGACCTGCAGGAGCGGAGCAAGGACATCTGGATCCGCGACCTGAGCGGGGACGACGTCGCGGCGCTCCCGGCGTACATGGGGGGTGCGGTGGACCCGCTGGTGGAGGAGCGCGTGCAGGCCGCGTTCGGGCGCGGGGAGCGGCGGTAGGAGCCGGCGGGCCCCGGCGCGCCTACGGCCGTGCGGAGGGGGTGGAGAGTACCTCCGTCTCCTGGGCGGGAGCGGGGGGAAGGCCCCTCGCCACCCCCATGTCCGAGAGCGCGGCGGCCATGCGGCCCCGCGCTTCGTTCATCAGGGGGACCACGTCGGCCTCGCCCAGGCCGGCGGTGGGGATGAGATCGAGGACGCGGATCTCCACGTTGCCCGGCTCCAGGCGGCGCGCCGGGATGTCCATTCGCGGCCTGAGGGGAGAGACGACCACCGGCACCAGCGGCGCTCCGGTCGCCACGGCCATGTGGAACGCCCCCTTCTTGAAGGGGAGGAGCCGCCCCGCCTCCTTCCCCCGCGTCCCCTCCGGGAAGATCCACACCGCCACCTTCCGCCGGAGGATGGCATCCTCCACCTCCTTGAGCCTCCCCACCGCGCTGCGGTTGTCCGCGCGGTCGATCAGGATGTTCCCGGTCGCCACGTACAGCCAGCCGAAGAAGGGGATGCTCCGCAGCTCCTTCTTGGCGACCACCACCGACCCCGGCGCGAAGGCCTGCGCCAGGATGGGCACGTCCAGCACGCTCTGGTGGTTGGCGATGAAGATGCAGGGGCGGTGGGCGTGCAGCTTCTCCTCGCCGGTGATGCGGACGCGCAGCCCGAGCACCGGCTGCTGGAGCCGCGCCAGGAGGTGCGCGTAGTCGCTGGCGACACGGCTCCGGTCACGCCGGAAGAGCGCGATGGCGATCCCGTAGACGGACGCGGCCACGAAGGCCAGGATCCCCAGGGCGATGCGGACGTAGAACATGCGGTGGGGTGCTGCAGGCGGCAGAGGGAAACCGTGCCGGGCGAAGGCGTTCCGTCCCCGGTACTCCGAACCTCCCGGTTCCGTTCACTCACGCACTTCCGCACTCGCGCACTTTCGCACTCGTCAGTCCCTGTGCACCAGGGTCGCCGAGGCCTGCGCGGTGGGCTTGACGACGATCTCGTCGATGTTGACGTGGGGGGGGCGGGTGGCGCACCAGAGCACGGCGTCGGCGACGTCGTTGGGGGCGAGCGGGGTCATCCCGGCGTAGACGCGGTCGGCGCGCTCGCGGTCGCCGCGGAAGCGCACCACGCTGAACTCCGTCTCCACCATCCCCGGGTCCACCGTGCTGACGCGCACCCCGGTGCCCAGGAGGTCCATCCGCAGCCCCTTCGTGATGGCGTCCACGGCGTGCTTGGTGGCGCAGTACACGGCGCCGCCGGGGTACACCTCGTGCCCCGCCACCGAGCCGATGTTGACCACGTGCCCGCGTCCGCGCGCCACCATCCCCGGCACCACGGCGCGGGTGACGTAGAGGAGCCCCTTCACGTTGGTGTCCACCATCTCGTCCCACTCGGCGGGGCTCCCCTCCTGCACCCTCTCCAGTCCGCGGCCGAGCCCGGCGTTGTTCACCAGCACGTCGATCTCCGTCCACTCCGCGGGGAGGCCGTCGACGGCTGCGGACACGGCGTCCGCGTCGCGCACGTCCAGCTCCAGCAGGTGCGACTCGGCGCCGTGCTCGTCCCGCAGCTCGGCGGCGAGCTCCTCCAGGCGGTCGGTGCGGCGCGCGGCGAGGACGAGGCGCCCTCCCGCCCCGGCGAAGGCGCGGGCGCAGGCGGCGCCAATCCCGGCGCTGGCGCCGGTGACGAGGACGGTGCGGACAGCGTTCCGCTTCCTTACGGCCGCGATCGCTTCGGCGATGTCTGCCTCGGCCTCCTCCACCGGCACCTGCGGCATCTTCGCGTGGATCTCGTCGATGACGCGGAACCGGGCCTCGCGCTCGGCCATCATCCGGTCGTACATCTCGAGCGGCACGACGGCGGCCATGGGCTTCCCGGAGCTTTCCAGGATCACCGTGTCGCCCCCGTAGTGGACGCGCCCGACCAGCTCGGAGAGCTTCTGCCGCGCCTCGCGGGCGCCCATGCGGATGATCATCCCTGCCTCCCGTGCGTATCGTGTGTACACACGATACGCACGATACGCCCGGCGGTCAAGCGTCAGACGTCGGCTTCCCCCAGGAGCCAGCGGCGCACCCGGTCGAGCGCCACCTGCGCCGTCATACCCTTCACCCAGTCGCGGCTGCGCTCGCCCAGCTCGTAGCGGCGCGACCACGAGCCGCCCTCCCAGGCGAGGGCGACGCACACCGTCCCCACGGGCTTCTCCGGGGTGCCGCCCCCCGGGCCGGCGATCCCGGTGGTGGCGAGCCCCAGCGCGGCGCCGGAGATCCGGCGGACCCCGGCCGCCATCTCCTCCGCCGTCTGTGTGCTCACCGCGCCGAACTCCCGCAGCGTCTCCGGGCGGACGCCGAGCATCCGCTCCTTGGCCTCGTTGGAGTAGCTCACCACGCCCAGGAGGAAGTGCTCCGAGCTGCCGGGGACGTCCGTGATGCGGTCGCCGATCAGCCCGCCGGTGCACGACTCCGCCACCGCGAGGGTCAGCCCGCGCTCGCGGAGGAGCTTTCCGACCGTCTCCTCCATCCCCTCGTCGCCCACGGCGTAGACGTGGCTCCCCAGGCGCTCCCGCACCCGCGCCTCCAGCGCGTCCAGCCGGGCCTCCAGGTCCTCCTCCGGGGCTCCGGAAACGGTGACGCGCGCCTGGATCCGCGGGAAGGCCGCGCGGAAGGCCAGGCGCGCCTCGTCCGGGGCGACCACGCCGGCCAGCAGCTCGTCCAGCCGGCTCTCCGCCAGGCCGAAGGTGCTGAACACGCGCGAGGCGAAGCGGCGTCCGGGGTTGAGGCCCTCCAGCCAGGGGAGGACCGTTTCCACGGCCATGCGCTTCATCTCGTGCGGGACGCCGGGAAGGCAGACCACGTGGCGGATGGCCCCGCCGCGCCCCACCGGGCAGATGAAGCCGGGCGCGGTGCCGATGGGGTTGGGGACGATGGTGCTCCCCTCCGGGAAGAGCGCCTGTTTGACGTTGTTCTCCGGCATGGGGATGCCGCGGCCGCGGAAGCGCTCCTCGATCAGGGCCAGCGAGGGATCGTCCAGGCGGAGGGGGCGCCCCGCGAGCCGGGCGACCACGGCGGTGGTGAGGTCGTCCGCCGTGGGGCCCAGCCCGCCCGTGGAAAGAGCGAGGTCCGCCTCGGCCAGCGCGCGCTCGAAGGCCCGCGCCATGGCGGCCTCGTCGTCGGGCGCGGCGAAGCCGGCGACGGGCTCCACCCCGACCGAGCGGAGCTGCTCCGCCAGGAAGCCGGAGTTGGTGTCCGTGGTGAGGCCGGCTACGATCTCGTCGCCGATGGCGAGGAGCGCGGCCTTCACTTCCCGCGCCCTCCCCGCATCGCCCCGAGCGCCGCCTTGAGCCCGTCGCGCGGGATGCGGGTGAGCCCGTTGAACTCGCCGCCGGAGGCGATCCACTCGCCGCCGTCGATGACGACGCACTCCCCGTTGACGAAGGGGGCGCCGTCCGAGACCAGGAAGGCGGCCAGGTTGGCCAGCTCGTCGTGGTCGCCGAAGCGCCCCATGGGGATGCGGGCCTTCGCCTCGGCCTCGATCTCCGGGGTCGGCATCAGCGCGCTCCACGCCCCCTCGGTGGGGAACGGGCCGGGGGCGATGGCGTTCACCCGGATCCCGTAGGTGGCCCACTCCACCGCCAGCGAGCGCGTCATGGCGAGCACCCCCGCCTTCCCGGCCGCGGAGGGGACGACGAAGGCGGAGCCGGTCCAGGCGTAGGTGGTGACGATGTTGAGGACGCTCCCGCCCCGGCCGCGCGCGATCATGCCGCGCCCCACCGCCAGCGTCGCGTTGAAGGTGCCGTAGAGGACGGTCTGCACCACCGCGTTGAAGCCGCCCGGGGAAAGGTCCTCGGTGGCGGCCAGGAAGTTCCCGGCGGCGTTGTTCACCAGCACGTCGATGCCGCCGAAGCGCTCGTCCACCGCGGCGGCCGTGGCCTCCACCTGCGCGAAGTCGCGGACGTCGCAGGGATGGGTGAAGACGCGCTCCCCCGTGGGGTCGATCTCGCGCGCCGCCCCGGCCAGCCGCTCCTCGCTCCGCCCGGTGATGGCGACCCGCGCGCCCAGCGCCGCGAACTTCTTCGACATGGAGAGGCCCAGCCCCGATCCCCCCCCGGTGACCAGCACCGTCCTGTCCCGCAGCAGGTCTTCCCTGAACATGCTCCGCCCCCTCGCGCCTGGTGGTTCGCGTCCGCCGCGCGGGCGCCCCGGACGCCGCCCGCGACCCGCAAAGTACGCCGCGCCGCGTATGCCGGACAGGGGCGCGGAGGCTTCCTCCCGTCCCGCCGCGTGGGTAACTTTCGCGGCCCGCCGGAGTATCAAGCCCGCCGGGACCGGATCCGGCTCTCCAACTCCCCGGAAACAGAGAAGATGCAGGACCTCTCCCACACCCTCCGCGCGCCCCTGCGCCGCGCGCTCACGGTCTTCGCGCTGGTGCTGGCGGCGCTCGCCCCCGCGCCGCTCGCCGCGCAGGCGGCTCCGGCTCCGTCCGCGGGTGCGGCGCCCGGCTCGGAGCTCGATGTGTTCCTGGTCACCATGGGGCAGGGAGACATGGTGTGGGAGAAGTTCGGGCACAACGCCATCTGGATCCACGACCCGGTGGCGGGGACCGACTACGTCTACAACTACGGGCTGTTCGACTTCAACTCCCCGGGGTACTGGCAGCGCTTTCTCAAGGGGAACTGGCTGTACGAGCTGGGCGTGTCGGACATCGACCGGACGATGTACCAGTACCGCCACTTCAACCGCTCGGTCCAGGCGCAGGAGCTGAACCTCACCCCGGCGCAGAAGGCGGAGCTGCAGGCCTTCCTGGAGTGGAACGCGCGCCCGGAGAACCGCGAGTACCTGTACGACTACTACCGCGACAACTGCTCCACGCGCATCCGCGACGTGATCGACCGGGTGATCGGCGGCCGCCTGCGCGCCGCCACCATGGGCGAGCCGACGGGGACCACCTACCGCTGGCACAGCGAGCGGCTGATCGCGGAGGACAGGCCCGCCTACTTCGGCCTCCTGGGCGGCCTGGGCCCCGCGGCGGACCGGCCGATCGACGCGTGGGAGGAGATGTTCCTCCCGGGGAAGGTGCAGGAGCAGGTTCGCACCGTGCGGGTGCCGGACGAGAGCGGGCGGATGGTGCCGCTGGTGGCCGCGGAGCACACGCTCTTCACCGCGGTCGGCCGGGAGCCGGAGAGGGCGGAGCCGCCCTTCTGGCTCCCCTGGTACCTGCTCGCCGGGCTGGCGCTGGGCGGCGCGCTGGCCGGTCTCGGGTCGGCGGCGCGGCGGTCGCGCGCGGCGCGTGCCGGCTTCGCGGCGCTGGGCGGGTTCTGGTCGCTGGTGTCCGGCGTCGGCGGGGCGCTCCTCCTGGCGCTGTGGACGCTCACCAACCACCAGATCGCCTACCGCAACGAGAACCTGTTCCAGTTCGACCCGCTGTCGCTCGCGCTGGTGGTGCTCGTCCCCGCGCTCGCCCTCGGGGCCCGCTGGGCGGCCCGCCCGGCACGGGTGCTGGCGCTCACCGTGGCGGCGCTGTCCGTCGCCGGCTTCGTGCTGCAGGCTCTCCCGGGGCTGGACCAGGTCAACGGCACGATGATCGCCTTCACCCTCCCGGTGCACCTGGGGCTCGCCTGGGGCGTGGACCGGCTCGCGCGGAACGGCAGGGAGAGGGAACAGGGGACAGCGACCAGGGAAGAGCCTGCAGCGGCGGGCAGCGCGGAGCGCCGACGCCAGGCCGTGGCGGGGTAGCGGTAAAGTCTCCAGACCGGAAGGAGCATGGAAGTCCAGATCTTCGGTACGAAGAAGTGCAAGGAGTCGCAGAAGGCGCTGCGGTTCTTCAAGGAGCGGCGGATCAGGACGCACTTCGTCGACCTCGCGGTGAAGGCGGCCTCGCAGGGGGAGCTGAAGCGCTTCGCGCAGAAGTTCGGCGCGGAGGCGCTGCTGGACCGGGAGGGGAAGCGCTTCCGCGACCGCGGCCTGCACGTGGCGCACGTCTCCGAGGCGCGGATCCTCCCGCTGCTGGAAGAGGACCCGGGGCTCCTCCGCACCCCGCTGCTCCGCTCCGGGAACCTGCTCTCGCTCGGGTGGGACGAGGGGGAGTGGAGGGAGCGGCTGAAGCAGGCGGCATCGTGAAGCTTCCAGACGGGGAGGGCCGGTGAGGATCGTGGGAGGGAAGTGGGCGGGGCGGCACCTGACCTCGCCGCCGGACCGCCGGGTGCGCCCCACGGCAGAGGGGGTGCGCGACGCCTGGATGGCGATGGTGGAGCCGTACGTGGAGGGCGCCCGCGTCCTCGACCTGTTCGCGGGGACGGGGGCGCTCGGGCTGGAGGCGATGTCGCGGGGGGCGCGCTCGGCGGACTTCGTGGAGGACCGCCCCGCCAGCCTGCACGCGCTGAAGGCCAACGTGGCCGCGCTGCGGGTGCGGGAGCGGACGCGGATCTTCAAGAAGGACGCGCTCCGCTTCGCCGCGGCGCTGGAGCCGGGGAGCTACGACCTGGCCTTCGCGGACCCGCCCTACGGCTCGCGGATGCTGGACCGGCTGATCGAGGGGTGGCAGGCGAAGCCCTTCGCCCCGGTGCTGGCCGTGGAGCACGCGGCCGACCACGTCCTCCCGCCCGGAGGGAAGCGGTACCTCCTGGAGGAGACGACCGCCGTCACCCTCTACCGCGCGCCGAGACAGGCCGCCCGCCCCGCGCCCGAGAATGCCTGACCCGATCCGGATCCGCCCCGCGTCCGCTGACGACGCGGACGCCTTCCTGGCGCTGGTGGACGCCCTGGCCGACTACGAGAAGCTGGACCGCCCCACCCCGGAGGCCCGCGAGCGGCTGCTGCGCGACGCCTTCGGGCCGGAGCCGCGCATCCGCGTGCACCTGGCGGAGCTGGAGGGGCGCGCGGCGGCCTACACGATCACGCTGGACACCTACTCGTCCTTTCTCGCCCTCCCCACGCTGTACCTGGAGGACCTGTTCGTGCTCCCGGAGACGCGGCGCAACGGGATCGCCTCCGCGTTCTTCCGCTTCCACGCGGGCGAGGCGGCGCGGAAGGGCTACGGGCGGATGGAGTGGCAGGTGCTGGACTGGAACCAGCTCGCCATCGACTTCTACGACCGGCTGGGGGCGCGCCGCATGAGCGACTGGTTCACGTACCGGCTCTCCGCGGAGCAGCTCCGGGAGATCGCGGGCGCGTAGCGGCGGGCGAGCCAGCGGAGGGGAGACGCGCATGGAGGAGACCGTCAACGGAGCGACGCTGCGCCACGAGGTGTTCGGGGAGGGAGAGCCGGTGCTCTTCGCGCACGGCTTCCCGCTCTCCGGGGCGCTCTGGCACCCCGTCGTCGAGCGGCTGGGCGGCGGATGGCGCTGCATCGTCCCCGACCTGCGGGGCCACGGCGGCAGCGCGGCGACGCCGGACGCGGGGATGGACGACCACGCGGACGACCTCGCGCGGCTGCTCGACGCCCTGGGGGAGACGCGGCCCGTGGTGCTGGCGGGGATGTCGATGGGGGGCTACGTGGCCTTCGCCTTCGCGCGGCGGCACCCGGAGCGGGTGCGGGCGCTCGCGCTGGTGAACACCCGCGCGCAGGCCGACACCCCGGAGCAGGCGCGCGGCCGGCTAGAGACCGCGGAGCGCGTGCTGCGGGAGGGGAGCGCCACCGTCGCCGACGCCATGGCGGGGAAGCTGTTCGCGCCCGCCGCTCCCCAGGCGC
>DASYWD010000472.1 GCA_035936415.1 Longimicrobiaceae bacterium | reverse complement strand
GCTGCGGGGCGGGCGCGGGCGCCGGGCGCGGGGCCGCGGTGGCGCACCCGGCGGCGAGGAGTGCCGCCAGGACGAACGGGTACTTCATCTCGGGTCTCCGGGCGTGTCGGGCTTCGGCGGGAGGATGGAACGCACCCGAATAGCCTGCCGATCCCGAATTGTTCCGCGATCCGCCGGGGCGCGGCCCCCGGAGGGAGCCGTCCGGGTGCACGCCTCCCCCTGGGCCGCGGTCTCCCGGGGTGCGAAGGGGCGCGGGCCGTGGTACCTTGTCCGCGCTCTCGAACTCACGCAATCCCAGCTTGCAGGCATGATCAAGACCGTCGACATCTATCGCCAGAACACGCCGCCCGATCCCTCCGTGCCGCGCCCCGTCCGCTTCTCGCAGGTGACCTTCGCCGACCTGGCGGAGCCGCACAGCGTGAACGTGGCGGGGACGCTCTTCGGCGGCACCATCCTGGGCTTCATCGACCGGGCGGCCGCGTTCTGCGCCATGAAGCACGCCGGCCGCCCCGTGGTGACCAAGAACATGGACAGCATGGAGTTCAACGAGCCCATCTACATCGGCGAGCTGGTTGTGGCGATGGCCTCGGTGAACTTCGCCGGGACCACCAGCATGGAGGTGGGCGTCAAGGTGCTGGCGCAGAACCCCATCACCGGCCGGGAGCGGCACACCAACACCTGCTACGCCACCTTCGTGGCGCTGGACGAGGAGGGGCGCCCCACCCGGATCCCGCAGGTGCTCCCGGAGACGGAGGAGGAGAAGCGCCGCCACGAGGCGGGCCGGCGGCGGCGCGAGGAGCGCCTGGCCCGGCGCAGGGAGCGGAAGTAGCCGCCCACTCCGTCCACGACGGCCAGGGGCGGCGCCGCCCCCCCCGCGACAGGCGGGAACATCCCCCCGGACCGGCGGTACATCCCCTTGTCCCGGGCCGACATGGTGCGCGCGCCGCGGACGGGGGCGCCGGCGGGCCGGGTCGCTTGACGGGGTGGGGAGCGCGCACTATACTGTGCGCCCCCTGCCCCGGCCCGGGGCGGGACCACCCGAGACGACCCGCCGACGCGCATGCGTGGATTCGTACCAGCCGAGACGAGCAGCCGCCCCACGGGGGCGCGACTGCGCGCGCGCGCCGCGGACGACGCGGTGCGGCGGATGGCGGCACGACGGGAGTAGCGGGGCGCCCTGGCGCACCCGACGCTCCCGCCCGGCCGCAGCGACGCGCCGGGCGGTTGTTTTTTCCCGGCAGAAGTCTTGCAGCATGGGCAGCACGGTCTTCCGGCACCCGGGGGGCCCTCACGCAGGATCCGTTCTACGGACGAAGAACCGACATGGCTACGGCAGCACGCAAGACACGGCGGCGGAAGCGGACGACCCCCTCGCTCGACGCGGGGTTCGGGGTCGCCGCGGAAGACCAGTCGAGCCTGGACCAATATCTGAAGGAGGTCAGCACCCACCGCCTGCTGACCCCGCCCGAGGAGATCGAGCTCGGGAAGCGCTCCCAGGTGGGTGACGAGGACGCCATCCAGGAGCTCGTCCGCGCCAACCTGCGGTTCGTGATCTCCGTCGCGAAGAAGTACCAGAACCGCGGCGTCTCCCTCTCGGACCTGATCCAGGAGGGGAACGTGGGGCTGGTGACCGCCGCGCGGAAGTTCGACCCGGACCAGGGGGTGAAGTTCATCTCCTACGCGGTGTGGTGGATCCGGCAGGCCATCCTGTCGGCGCTCGCCAACCAGGGGCGCGCCGTGCGCGTGCCGCTGAACCGCGCCTCGGACCTGGCGAAGATCTTCCGCGAGCGGGAGCGCCTCAAGCAGGAGCTGCGGCGCGACCCCACGCCGCAGGAGCTCTCCGAGGCCACCGGGCTGTCGCCGGAGATCGTGGAGAGCCTGCAGACGCTGAACGCCGCGGAGATCCGCCTGGACGCCCCCATCGGCGACTCCGAGGACTCGCAGCTCATGGAGCGCTTCATCTCGGACGAGGCGATCGTCACCGAGGACGAGGTGGAGGAGCGGCTCCTCAGCGAGCGGATCGACCGCGCGCTGGGAACGCTGCAGCCCCGCGACGCCAAGGTCCTCAAGCTCTACTTCGGGCTGGAGGGCGGGCGCGAGCACACCCTGGAGGAGATCGGCGACATCCTGGGCGTGACGCGGGAGCGCATCCGCCAGCTCCGCGACCGCGCGCTGAAGCGCCTGCGCGAGGGGGAGATGGGGGAGGCGCTGGCCTCCTTCGCCGCCGCGTGAGCCCCTTCCGGACCCGCGGCACCCGAGCACCCTCCCCCCGGGGAGGGTGCTCTTTGTTTTCCCCTCCGCCCCGGGCAGGCACATGATCGGGACGGTGCTGCGGGCGCAGGGCGGGACGTACGTGGTGGAGACGGCGGAGGGGATCGTGGAGGCCGCGCTGCGGGGGAAGGTGAAGCGGGAGGACCGCTCCGGCGAGCGCGTGGTGGTGGGCGACCGGGTGGAGGTGGAGCCCGCCGGGGAGGGGTGGACGGTGGAGCGCGTCCATCCCCGGCGCACCGCGCTGGTCCGCCGCGCCCCGGGGAAGGCGCCCCGCCCCAAGACCATCGTCGCCAACGTGGACCAGGTGGTGGTGGTCTTCGCGGTAGCCCACCCCTCCCCCCACCTGCGGATGCTGGACCGCTTCCTGGTGATCTGCGAGTCCAGCGGGCTGGACCCCCTGATCATCGCCAACAAGACGGACCTCCTCGGCGAGGAGGCGGCGCGCGCGCTGTTCCGGCCGTACGAGCGGGCCGGGTACCCGGTGCTGTTCACCGCCGCGCGCGCGCGGAAGGGGGTGGACGAGCTCCGCGACGCCATCTGCGGGCGCGTCTCGGCGCTCACGGGCCCCTCCGGCGTGGGGAAGTCCAGCCTCCTCAACGCGGTGCAGCCGGGGCTGGGGCTGCGGGTGGCCGCGGTGAGCGAGGCGGTGGACAAGGGGCGCCACACCACGGTGACCGCGGAGCTCATCCCGCTGGAGTGCGGCGGGTACGTGGCCGACACCCCCGGGCTGCGGGAGGTGGGGCTCTGGGAGGTGGACCCGGAGGAGCTGGACGGGCACTTCCCTGAGATGCGCCCGTACCTGGGCACCTGCCGCTACGGGAACTCCTGCACCCACTCGCACGAGCCCGGGTGCGCCGTGCGGGCGGCCGTGGAGGCGGGCGAGGTGGACCCCGGCCGGTACGAGAGCTACCTCCGCATCCTGAAGGGGGAGGACGAGGAGGACTACTGAGGCTCGCGAGCGCCGCGCGCCGGCCGTTGTGACGTGCAGGCGGCGCCGCTCGTCCTTGCGGACGTCACGATGGATGCCGGGGCCCCGAGGGGCCCCGGAGCACTCCCGCAGGGCACACCCGTCGCGAGGCGGGGTCGCAAAACCTGGAGTCTCTCCGAGACCGTCCGGTTGTCCCGAAGAACGGGTAGACGGGAGAAGCAGCGCCGGGGGCCCTCCCCGGCAGGACCTTCTTTCTTGGAGGCGACATGGTCGCACGGAACCGCACGATCCTTCTCCCCGCGCTGGCGGGGGCCCTCCTGCTGGGCGCCTGCGAGGCGTCCACCGGCTCGCTGGCGCCGAACGGCTCCGCCCGGCTCACCGTCCAGCTCACCGACGCCCCCGGCGACCTCAAGGAGGCGCGGGTCAAGCTCAGCAAGGTCGTCCTGCAGGGCCGCGAGGGGGGCGACACCGCCGCCGCCCGCCAGGAGCTCACGGTCTCGGGCGGCGAGTGGATCGACCTGCTGACGCTCAGCGGCGGCAAGCTCAAGGACCTGGTGAGCGGCGCCACCGTCCCGCCCGGCACCTACTCGCAGCTCCGCCTGGTGGTGGACGGCGCGTACGTGGTCACCCGGGACGGTCGCGTCTTCGCCACCAAGGACGCCCAGCTCCCCTCCAGCGTGACCGCCGACGGCGAGCTGGTGTGCCCCAGCTGCAGCCAGAGCGGGTTCAAGGTGAAGTTCCCCGGCGGGATCACCGTGGAGGACGCCACCACGCTGGTGATCGACTTCGACGTCAACCAGAGCTTCGGCCACGAGGCCGGCAAGTCCGGGAAGTTCGTGCTCAAGCCGGTCCTGATCGGGGCCCGCAAGGGCGGCGGCACCCCCGCCCTCGGGACGATCGGCGGGACGGTGACGCTCGCGCAGGGCGTGGCGATCCCCGCCTGCGGCGGCCAGGCCACGCTGGACCTCACCCGCTTCGTCCCCACCGCGACCGGCGGGACCACCACCAAGACGGGCACCACGCAGGCGAACGGCGCCTACGTGATCGGTGCGGTGGCGAGCGGGAGCTACACCCTGGGCGTCGACCGGGTGGGCTTCGCGAACGGCGACACCCTGAGCTTCACCGCCACGGCCACCCCGGCGACGGTGGCGGTCGCGGCCGGAACGAAGGCCGCCGCCGACTACACGGTGACCGCGGCCACCTGCAAGGCGGCCGGCTGAGCCGCAGCCCGGCCGATCCGGGGGCCGTCCGCACGGACGGCCCTTTTTTCGTGGCAGGATTGTTCGGAAACGGGCGGGACGCTACCTTCCCCTGCCACCAGGGGAGCGGCGCCGCGGCCCGGACCGTGCTGCGGCGGACCCCAAACGATCCCGGCCCCCCTCGTCCCCCCGCAATGGACCTCCTGGACGTCGCCGTCCACGTCTACGAGAGCGACACCCCCGCCACCGCGTTCCAGGCGCTGGTGGAGGGCCTCGCCGCGGCCGTGCCGCTCCGCTCCGCGGCGTGGGTGGAGCGGGAGTGCGGCGGTGTGCGGGAGCACTGGCCGGACGGCCACGCCCCCCTCGCGGACCTCGTCGAGGCGGGGCTGGAGGCCGCGGCGCCCTGCCTCCTCGCCACGCCCGATGCCGACGCCCTCTACCTCCCTCTGGGGGCGGAGGGCGTCCTCGTGCTGCGGGCCGCGCCCGGCGCACTGGACGGGCAGGCCGGATGGGAGCGGCTGTGCGCCGCGCTCCGCCGCATCTCGGAGCGGGACCGGCGGCTCCGCCAGGCGGAGGACGAGCGCGACACCCTCCGCCTCCGCGCGGAGGAGAGCGAGGCGCTGCACGTCCTGGGGCTGGCCGCCAACCGCACCCTCGACCCGGACGAAGTCCTGAACCTGGTGGCGCGCTTCACCCGCACGCTCCTGGGCGCCCACTACGTCACCGTGAACACCACGGGCGAGGACGGGCACATCCGCACGGTGGCCTCGGTGGGGCTCCGCTCCCCCGACCCGGACGACGACCCCTTCGCCGGCCGGGTGGTGGACGCCGGGAAGCCGCTCTCGGCCGGCGGCGAGGGCGACCCGTTCGAGGTGGACGAGTTCCCCTTCCACGCGGCGGAGGAGATGCGGGTGGGGCTGGGGGTGCCGCTCTCCCTCTTCGGCGAGACCTTCGGCGCGCTGGTGGTGGGGTACCGCCGCGACTACCCGCTGGCCCCGCGCGACACTCGCCTGGCGCTCACCCTGGCCGGGCACGCCGCGGTGGCCATCAGCAACGCCCGGCTGCACCGCGCGCTGGCCGACCGCTCCCGCGAGCTGGAGCGCGCCTACGAGGAGCTGCGCTGGTCGTCGCAGGCGAAGGAGCGCTTCTTCGCCTCCATGAGCCACGAGCTGCGCACCCCGCTCAACGCCATCCTGGGCTACCAGAGCCTGCTGCTGGACGGGGTGGGCGGCCCTGTGGCGGAGGCGCAGCTCTCCTTCCTGGAGCGGGCGCACCGGGCGACGGAGAACCTGCTGCACCTGGTCAACGACGTCCTGGACCTGTCCAAGCTCGAGGCGGGGAAGATGGAGCTGATGGTCCGCCCTGTCTCGCTGGGCGAGGTGGTGGAGGACGCCTATGCCTCCGTGGCGCCGCTCGCGGACCGCAAGGGGCTCCGGGTCCAGGTCCCCCCCCTGGGAGCGCTCCCCCCCTGGCGCACCGATGCGGACCGGGTGCGCCAGATTCTGGTAAATCTTTTTTCGAATGCGGTAAAGTTTACGGACGCAGGAGAGGTGACGGTCGCCGTGTCGGCCCCCGGACCGGAGCCGGACGGCGGGCCGCCTGGGGACGGGCGCGCGCCGCGATGGCTGGAGATCCGCGTCACCGACACCGGCCCCGGGATCGCGCCGGAGAACCGGGAGCGGATCTTCCACGAGTTCGAGCAGGTGGTGAGCCCGGCGGGAGCGGCGGGCACGGGGCTGGGCCTCCCCATCTCCCGCAAGCTGGCCCGGCTCCTGGGAGGCGACCTGCTGGTGGAGAGCACCCTCGGCCGGGGCTCCACCTTCGTGCTCCGGCTTCCCGACCCCGCGCCGACGGTGGGAGCGCGGCAGGGATGAGCGTCGCCACGCCGTTCCCGGATGCCCGCGCCGGGCACGCGGACCTCGCCGGCTTCGCCGAGCTGGCCGCGGAGCAGGAGCGGCTGGGCGACTGGGACGCGTCGGCGCAGTGGTACTCCCGGCTGTTCCGCGCCGCCCTCTCCGCGGGCGAGGTGACCCGGGCCGTGAACGCCCTGCGCGGACAGGCGCGCGTCCGGCGCGAGCAGGGCCGCCTGGAGGAGGCGGCGGAGCTCGCGGAGCTGAGCCACGCCATCGCGGAGGGGCACGGCCTGACACAGGAGGTTGCGCGGGCGCTCAACGTGCTGGGGATCATCCGATACGCGCAGGCGCTCTGGCCGGAGGCGGAGGCGCTCTACGAGCAGGCGCTCGGGCTCGCCATGGACACCGGAGACGACGAGCTGGTGGGGCTGGCGTGCCAGAACCTGGGCGTCCTGGCGAACATGCAGGGGCGGCTGCGCGAGGCGAGGATCCGCTACCTGGAGAGCATCGGGGCGTCGGTGCGCGCCAGCAACAAGGACGCCGAGATGATGGCGTACAACAACCTGGGCGTCGTGTGCTCCGACATGCAGGAGTGGATGGAGGCGCAGCTGTACTTCGAGCGCGGGATCGAGATCGCCGAGCGGATCGACGCGCTCCCCTACCTCGTCCGGCTGCTCGCCAACCGCGCCAAGCCGCTCGTCCAGCTCGGAGAGCTCGCGCGGGCTCGCGATGCCCTGTCCCGAACCGAGGCGGTCGCGGTCCGCATCGGGAGTCAGGTCGGGCTGGTGGAGGTGGCCCGGCTCCGCGGCCTGATCGCGTGGCGCGAGGGGAAGCCGGACCGCGCCCGGGCCCTTCTTCTAGAGGCCCTGGCGCTCGCGGAAAGGGGAGGGTTGGACTTGGAGCGCGCGGAGGTCCTGCGGGACCTCGGATCCCTGGACGCGGAGCAGGGTAGGCACGCGGAGGCGCGGCAGCTGCTCGCGGCGGCGCACCATGGATTCGTGACGGTCGGAGCGAGAGTCGAGGTGGAGCGGACGGAGCGGATGCTCGAAGCGGCGGGGTGATCGGGGTGGCGGATCGGGCACGCTCTTTGCTCCCGGTGGACCGTAACAACCACCCTGGAGGGGCCCATGAAACGCTGGTTCCTGTCGGCGGCTTCGGTGCTGGTTCTGGCTCTGGCCGGATGCGGTGATGGCTCGGAATCGCCGATCGCTCCCTCGGGACCGGCGTACAATGGCGGGCTGGTCGTGGGAGGAAACAGCGTGGAGACGGCCCCCCCCC
>DASYWD010000471.1 GCA_035936415.1 Longimicrobiaceae bacterium | reverse complement strand
GCGCCTCGTGGCGGCGGACGGCCTCGCGCAGGCTCGCCCGCAGCGCCGCGGCGTCCAGCGGGCCGCGCAGCCGGAGCGCCCCGGGCATCACGTAGGCGCTGCTCGCCGGGTCCACCTGCCAGAGGAACCAGAGCCGCTGCTGCGCGAAGGAGAGCGGGATCTCCCGCGTGCGGTCGGCGGGGAGGAGCGGCGGCGCCTCCCTGCGCGCGCCCCGGGCCGGCAGCGCCTCCACCCTCGCGGCCAGCTCCGCCAGGGTCCGCGCCTCGAAGACCGCCGCCAGCGGGAGCTCCGCGCCGAACGCCTCCCGGACGCGCGAGGCCACCCGCATCGCCAGGAGCGAGTGCCCGCCCAGCTCGAAGAAGCCGTCGTGCGCGCCCACGCGCCCGGCCCCGAGCACCGCGCTCCAGATCCCCGCCAGCAGCTCTTCCGCGGGGGTGCGCGGGGCCACGTAGCCGCCCGCGGCGGGCGCGGCGTCCGGCGCGGGGAGCGCCTTCCGGTCCACCTTGCCGTTGGGCGAGAGCGGGAGCGCGTCCAGCGGCACCAGCGCGGCCGGGACCATGTGCTCCGGGAGGCGCTCCGCCAGGTGGGCCCGGAGCGCCGCGGCGTCGGGTCCGGAGGGCGCCGGGACGAAGTACCCCACCAGCCGGGTCTCCCCCGGGGCGTCCCGGCGCGCGGCGACCACTGCGTCCCGGACGCCGGGGTGGTCCAGGAGCGCCGCCTCCACCTCCCCCGGCTCCACGCGGAAGCCGCGCACCTTCACCTGGTGGTCGATCCGCCCCAGGAACTCCAGCTCCCCGTCCTCCAGCCAGCGCGCCCGGTCGCCGGTCCGGTAGAGGCGGGCGCCGAGGACGGGGGAGAAGGGGTCGGGGACGAACTTCTCGGCGGTCAGCTCCGGGCGGCCCAGGTACCCGCGCGCCACCTGGACGCCGCCGATCAGCAGCTCCCCCGCCACCCCGACCGGGACCGGCTGGAAGCCGCGGTCCACCACGTACAGGCGGGTGTTCGCGAGGGGGCGGCCGATGGGGACCGCCCGGTCCTCCCGCGGCCGGCAGTGCCAGTACGACACCTCCACCGCGGCCTCGGTGGGGCCGTACAGGTTGTGCAGCGCCACCCCCGGGAGGCGGGCGTGGAAGCGCTCCTGCAGCTCGCGGGGAAGCGCCTCGCCGCTGCACGCCACCCGCCGGAGCGAGGCGCACCGCTCCTCCAGGCGCGGCTCCTCCAGGAAGGCATGCAGCATCGGCGGGACGAAGTGCATCGTCGTCACCCGCTCGCGCTCCACCAGCTCCGCCAGGTAGGCCGGGTCGCGGTGCCCCCCGGGGCGGGCCAGCACCAGCCGGGCCCCGCAGACCAGCGGCACGAAGAGCTCCCACACCGAGACGTCGAAGGACAGCGGCGTCTTCTGCAGCACCGTCTCGGAGGCGTCCAGGCCGTACTCCCCCACCATCCAGAGGAGGCGGTTCGCGATCCCCCGGTGCGAGTTCATCACGCCCTTGGGGCGCCCTGTGGAGCCCGAGGTGTAGATGACGTACGCCAGGTTGTCGGGAGAGTGCGAAAGTGCGGGAGTGCGAGAGTGCGAAAGTGCGTCCCCGCCGCGGAGCTCGCCGGCTCCGTCCAGGAGCACGGTCGCGCCCCCGTGCTCCGGCACCCGCCCCGCCAGCCGCTCCTGCGCCACGAGCACCGGCACGGCGGAGTCCGCCAGCATGAAGGCGAGCCGGTCCGCCGGGTACGACGGGTCGAGCGGGACGTAGGCGCCCCCCGCCTTCAGGATCGCCAGGAGCGCCACCATCAGCTCCCCGGAGCGCTCCATGCAGACCCCCACCCGCACCTCGGGTCCCACCCCCAGGGTGGCCAGGTGCAGGGCGAGCCGGTCCGACGCGGCGTCCAGCGCGGCGTAGTCGAGCGACGCGCCCTCGCACGCCACCGCCGGGGCGGAAGGGGTGCGCGCGGCCTGCGCGCGGAAGAGCTCGTGCACGCAGGCCGGGCCGAGCTCCGCGCCGGTGCGGTTCCACTCCACGACCACCCGCTCGCGCTCCGCCGCGACGAGCATGGGGAGCTCCGAGAGGGGGCGCGCGGGGTCGGCGGCGATCCCCTCCAGGAGCGCGGCCAGGTGCCCGGGGATGCGGGCGGCCGCGGCGGCGTCGACGCGGGCCAGGTCGTAGTGGAGACGCAGGACCAGCCGCGCCTCCGGGAGGGCCAGGAGGGTGAGCGGGTAGCTGGTCTCTCCGGAGCTCTCCCACCCCTCGACCTCGAAGTCGCGCGCAGTCCCGCCCAGCGCCTCCTGGACGGGGAAGTTCTCGAAGGCCAGCAGGCTCTCGAAGAGCGGCTCCCCCGCGGGGACCCCGCTCCACCCCTGCACCCGCACCAGCGGCGTGTGCTCGTGCCCGCGGAGCGCGGCCTGCGCCTCCTGCACGCTGCGCAGCCACTCCGCCGCGGGGGCCTCCGGATGGATCCGGGCCCGCAGCGGGAGCGTGTTCACGAACATCCCGACCATCTCCTCCACCCCTGGCAGCTCCGCGGGGCGGCCGGAGACGGCGAGCCCGAACACCACGTCGTCCTCCCCGGAGAGGCGGGCGAGGAGGAGCGCCCAGGCGCCCTGCACCACCGTACCCGGCGTGATCCCCTCGCGCCGCGCGAGGGAGCGGAGCGCGGCCGTGGACACCGCGGGGAGGCGGTGCTCGGCGCGCCCGTGCCCCGCCTCCCGC
>DASYWD010000470.1 GCA_035936415.1 Longimicrobiaceae bacterium | reverse complement strand
CCGCGCGGTCGGCCGGCGCGGCGGCACCCGTCTCGGTGGAGTAGGTGGTCACCTCGGCCTCGTCGGCGGCGCGGCGGGCGTCCGCCGGCATCGCGGCGCGGGCCTCGATGATGGTGTCGGCGATGGCGGCGGTGATCACGCTCACGGAGCGGATCGCGTCGTCGTTGCCGGCGATGGGCACGGTGAGCAGGTCCGGGTCCGCGTTGGTGTCGGCGATGGCGACCACCGGGATCCCCAGCTTGTTGGCCTCGCTGACGGCGATCTTTTCGCGCTTCGAGTCCACGATGAAGATGGCGCCCGGGAGGCGGGCCATGTCCTTGACGCCGGACAGGTACTTGTCGAGGCGCTCACGCTCGCGGTCGAGCATGAGCTGCTCCTTCTTGGTGTAGAAGTCGAAGGCGCCCTCCTCCTGCCCGCGCTCCAGCTCGCGGAGGCGGCGGATCTGCTTCTTCTGCGTGGTGAAGTTGGTGAGCATGCCGCCCAGCCAGCGCTCGGTCACGTAGAAGGAGTTGGACCGCTCGGCCTCGCTCTGGATGATGGGGCGGAGCTGCTTCTTGGTGCAGACGAAGAGGACGCGCTCGCCACGGGAGACTACCCCGCGCACCAGCTCCTGCGCCAGCTCCAGCTGGCGGAGGGTCTTCTTCAGGTCGATGATGTAGATCCCGTTGCGCTCCGCGAAGATGAACTTGCGCATCTTCGGGTTCCAGCGGGAAGTCTGGTGTCCGAAGTGGACACCGGCCTCGAGGAGGTCCTGGATCTGCGGCGTTGCCATGCTGCTTCCGGGTGTTTGGTTGTTCGTCCACCACCGTCATCCGCCGGGGCCCACCGCACTTGGCGGCACCGGGCCCGGCGTCGGGAGGTGTGCGGGATGTGTCGGGATTCGAAAACGGCGGTGCCGGCGCGGATCGCTCCGCGTCGGCACCACGGTCCCCGCGCTCCCGATCAGCGCTTGGAGAACTGGAACCGCTTGCGCGCGCCCGGACGGCCCGGCTTCTTGCGCTCCACCTCGCGGGGGTCGCGGGTAAGCAGCGACTCCACGCGGAGGCGGGGCCGGTTGTCCTCGCTGACCTTGACCAGCGCACGGGCGACGCCCAGGCGGATCGCGTCGGCCTGGCCGCGGAGGCCGCCGCCGGCGACGGTCACCTTGACGTCGTACTGGCCCTGCGTGTCGGTGGCGGCGAAGGGCTGGTTCGCCGCCTGGCGCAGGACGCCGCGGGGGAGGTAGTCCTCCAGGGTGCGGCCGTTCACCTCCCACTGCCCGTTCCCGGGGCGGAGGTACACGCGGGCGACCGACGTCTTGCGGCGGCCGATGGCGTGGATCTGCTCAGTAGCCATGCGAGTGATCAGAAGTTGAGGGGTTCCGGCTGCTGCGCCTGGTGCGGGTGCTCCGAACCGGCGTACACCTTGAGCTTGTGGCGCATCTGCCGGCCCAGCGCGTTCTTGGGAAGCATCCCCTTGACCGCCAGCTCCAGCACCCGCTCGGGGTGCTTGGCGAGCATGTCGCGGAACGGGATGAACTTCTCGTGACCCATGTACCCGGTGTGCCGGAAGTAGGTCTTCTGATCCTCCTTCTTCCCGGTCAGCCGCACCTTGTCGGCGTTGATGACGACCACGAAGTCGCCGGTGTCCAGGTGCGGGGTGTAGGTCGGCTTGTGCTTGCCGCGGAGGACGCGCGCGATCTCGGTCGCCAGGCGCCCGAGGACCTTGCCCTCGGCGTCCACGACGAACCAGCGCCGCTCGATCTCCCCGGCCTTTACGGAATACGTCTTCATCGGGCTCCCAGTGCCGCATGAACGCCGGCGCGCATCCACCGTTACGCGCCCCGCCTGCGCCGCCAGAAAAAAGTTGAATCTGCCGCACCCGGCGAACCCGAGGGCGGACCAACGTGGTCGGGACAGACCTGTAGGATAGCCAGATTGCGGGGAGAAGTCAACCGGCGCGCCCCCCGCCCACGGCATCGTCACACGTTGAACCGGAACAGCAGGATGTCGCCGTCCTTGACGATGTACTCCTTCCCCTCGGAGCGCATCATCCCTTGCTCCTTCGCCGCCTTCACCGAGCCAGTCTTCAGGAAGTCGTCCCACCCCACCGTCTCGGCGCGGATGAAGCCGCGCTCGAAGTCGGAGTGGATGACGCCGGCCGCCTCGGGGGCCTTCGCGCCCACCGGGATCTCCCAGGCGCGGACCTCCTTCTCGCCCGCAGTGAAGTACACCTGCAGCCCCAGCAGCCGGTAGCCGGCGCGGATCAGCCGGTTCAGGCCCGGCTCCTCCAGTCCGAGCGACTCCAGGAACTCGGCGCGCTCCTCCTGCGGCAGCTCGCCCAGCTCCGACTCGATCTTGCTGGAGATGGGGATCACCTCGGCCACCTCACCGCTCTCCTCCACGGCGGCGCGGAGGGCGCGCACCCACTCGTTGTCGCCCTCCGGGAGGTCGTCCTCGGCCACGTTGGCGAGGTACAGGATGGGCTTGGAGGTGAGCAGGTTGAAGGAGCGCAGCAGCTTCTCCTCCTCGTCCGTGGTCTCCACCTGGCGGGCCGGGCGCCCTTCCGAGAGCACTCCCTGGACGCGCTCCAGCAGCGCCAGCTCGGCCTTCGCCTCCGCGTCGCCGCCCCGCGCCGCCTTGCGGACGCGCTCCAGCCGCTTCTCCACCTGCGTCAGGTCGGAGAGGATCAGCTCCAGGTTGATGATCTCGCGGTCGCGCACGGGATCGACGGAGCCCATGACGTGCACCACGTCGGGGTCGTCGAAGCAGCGGACCACGTGCACCACCGCGTCGGTCTCGCGGATGTTGGTGAGGAACTGGTTCCCCAGCCCCTCCCCCTCGGAGGCCCCCTTCACCAGCCCCGCGATGTCCACGAACTGCACCGCCGCGCGCACGGTGCGCTGCGGCTGCACCTTCTCGGAGAGGAGGTCGACGCGCGGGTCCGGCACCTCCACCATCCCCACGTTCGGCTCGACGGTGCAGAACGGGTAGTTGGCCGCGTCCGCGCCCGCCGCGGTCAGCGCGTTGAACAGCGTGCTCTTCCCCACGTTGGGGAGGCCGACGATTCCGAGCTTCAGCATATGGATGCGCGAGGTCGATTCCGCAAACGAAGCGGCCGGACGCCTGGATGGGGCGCCCGGCCGGCAGACAGGGAAAGTTACAAGCGCGGGCGGGGGGCGTCAACGCGTGCCCCCCGGAATGGAGAGCGCCCCCGGCGAGACCGGGGGCGCTCTCGACCTGCGGGTCGGGCAGAGCTTACCCGAAGAAGACCGCCACGGCCTGCTTCACGGTGTCCAGCATCGCCTGCATCCCGCTCCCGGTGCCGTCGGTGATGTTGTGCACCCGCACGAACCAGGGCGCCAGCACCAGCGAGACGACGCTCATGAGCTTGATGAGGATGTTCATGGACGGGCCGGAGGTGTCCTTGAACGGGTCGCCCACCGTGTCGCCCACGACCGCCGCCTTGTGCGGGTCGGAGCCCTTGCCGCCGTGGGCGCCGCCCTCGATGTACTTCTTGGCGTTGTCCCAGGCGCCGCCGGCGTTCGACATGAAGAGCGCCATGAGCACGCCGGTCACGGTGGCGCCGGCCAGGAGCCCGCCGAGCGCCGCGACGCCCAGGAAGTAGCCCACCAGCACCGGGGTGGCGACCGCCACGACGCCCGGGAGGACCATCTCGCGGAGCGCGGCGCGGGTGGAGATGTCCACGCAGCGGGCGGAGTCCGGCTTCGCCGTCCCCTCCATCAGCCCCGGGATCTCGCGGAACTGGCGGCGCACCTCCTCCACCATCCCCTGCGCCGCGCGGCCCACCGCCGTCATGGTTAGCGCGCCGACATAGAAGGGAACGATCCCGCCGATCAGGAGGCCGATCACCACCAGGGGCTGCACCAGGTCGATCCCGGTGTCGCGCAGCCCCACCGCCGAGGCGTAGGCGGAGAAGAGCGCCAGCGCGGTGAGCGCCGCCGAGCCGATGGCGAAGCCCTTGCCGATGGCCGCGGTGGTGTTCCCGATGGCGTCCAGCCCGTCGGTGATCCGGCGCGTCTCGGGACCCAGGTGGCTCATCTCCGCGATGCCGCCCGCGTTGTCGGCGATGGGGCCGTAGGCGTCCACCGACATGGTCACGCCGACCGTGGCGAGCATCCCGACCGCCGCGATGCCGATGCCGTACAGGCCCGCGAAGGTGAAGGCCACGTAGATCGCGAGGCAGATCAGCAGCAGCGGGATCGCCGTGGACTCCATCCCGACCGCGAGGCCGGAGATGATGTTGGTGGCCGGGCCCGTCTCGGACGACTGGGCGATGCGGCGGACCGGCTTGGCCGCGGTGTAGTACTCGGTCACCAGGCCGATGGCGATCCCGACGATGGCCCCGGCGAGGATGGCCCAGAACGGCCCGTGCGCGCCGTACGCCTGCCCCGTCGCCTCGTCCTGCAGGTCGAAGCCCAGCCCGCCGACCACGAAGTACATCACCAGCAGGAAGATCCCCGCCGCGATGAAGGTCACGTTGCGGAGCGCGGCGGCCGGGTTGGACTTCTCCAGCATCCGCATGAGCAGGATGCCGATGATGGAGGCCACCAGCCCGACCGCGATGGTGATGATGGGAAGCGAGATCGCCTCCACCCGGTTGGTCGCGTAGAAGGTGCTGGTGGCGCCGATGGCGATGGTGGCGATCACCGAGCCCACGTACGACTCGAAGATGTCCGCGCCCATCCCCGCCGTGTCGCCCACGCAGTCGCCCACGTTGTCGGCGATGGTGGCCGGGTTGCGCGGGTCGTCCTCGGGGATCCCCGCCTCCACCTTCCCCACCAGGTCGGCGCCGACGTCCGCCGCCTTGGTGTAGATGCCGCCGCCCACGCGCGCGAAGAGCGCGATGCTGGAGGCGCCCATCGCGAACCCGGAGATGATCTCCGCGAACTGGAGGATCTCCTCCTGCACGGGGTAGCCGAGCTGGTGGATCGCGAGGAAGTAGATCATGCTGACGCCGAAGAGCCCCAGCGCGGCCACGGCGAGCCCCATCACGGCCCCGCCGTTGAAGGCCATGCGCAGCGCGAGCGCCTGTCCCGAGCCGCGCGCCGCCTCGGCGGTGCGGACGTTGGCCTTGGTGGCGGCCTTCATCCCGATGAAGCCGGCGGTCATGGACGAGATCGCCCCGAACAGGAAGGCGAGCGCCGTCCACTGCCCGATGGCCAGCCAGAGGAGGGCGGCGATGAGCAGCACGAACACGGCGAGCACCGAGTACTCGCGCCGGAGGAACGCCATGGCGCCCGTCTCGATCTGCTCCGCGAGGTCACGCATCACCTGGTTGCCGGGCGACTGCTTGCGCACGTAGAAGTACGTGCCCAGCGAGAATGCGAGACCGACGAGCCCGAGGATCCAGGCCCATCCAGTGTAGTCCGTCACGTGTGCCCTCCGTTCTGGAGTGGTGGGTGACCGCGCCGGCCGGAGCGGTCGGGAAAGGAGTGGTGGTCAGCGGTTGAAGCGGTTCATGGCCGCTTCGGTTCCTTCGTGCATCCAGGTCTCGACCCCCTCGACCAGCTCGGGGACGAGCTCCAGGATCGCCTGGCGGTCCTGCTCCGGCGGGGGGGCCAGGACCCACGCGGCCATGTCCTCGCCCGGCGGGGGGCCGCCCACCCCGATCCGGAGGCGGGGGTACGCCCGGGTCCCGAGCGCGGCCTCGATGGACTTGAGGCCGTTGTGCCCCCCCGCGCTCCCCTCGGGTCGGAAGCGGACCCGCCCCGAGGGAAGCGCGACGTCGTCCACGACCACCAGCAGGTCGCGGGCGATGTCGAAGGCGTTCATGCGGCCGAGGGGGGCCACCACCCGGCCGCTCAGGTTCATGTAGGTGAGCGGCTTCACCAGCCGGACGGAGAAGCCGTCGACGCGGCCGGCGGCCACGGCGCTGTTCTTCTCCCGCTTGAAGCGGCCGAGGCCCCACGCCCCGGCCACCGCGTCCAGCACCCACCAGCCGACGTTGTGGCGGGTGGCGGCGTACTCCGGGCCGGGGTTGCCCAGCCCCACGACCACCTTGAGCCCCGCCACCGGCTCCGCCTCCCTCGCCGGCTTGCGGAAGAGGTCGAGAAGGCCCAATCAGGCGCTCTCTTCGACGTCCGACGCCTCGGCCGTGCGGTCGCGGACCAGCTCCGGCTCGGTCCCGGTCTCCACGGCCGGCTCCACCTCGGCGGCCTGGACGGTGGGCGCCAGCACCGAGACGATCGGCAGGTCGGGGTCGTTGAGGACCTTCACGTCGGGCACGCTCACGTCGTGCACCCGGGCCGACTCGCCGACCCCCAGCCCCGACACGTCCACGTCGATGGCGTCCGGGATGTCGCGCGGGAGGCACTCCACCTCGAGGTCGTACAGCACCTGGTCCATGACGCCGCCGCCGTTGCGCACGCCGTCGGGGGTGCCCACCAGGCGCACCGGGATCTGCAGGCGGATGCGCTCCCCGGCGTGCACCTGCAGCAGGTCCAGGTGCAGCACCTCGGGCTTGAAGGGGTGCATCTGCACCTCGCGGATCAGCGTGCGCGTGGTCTCGCCGCCCTCCACCGTCACCTGGAGGAGGGTGTTCTCCACGCTGATGCGGGCCAGGAGCTTCTCCAGCTCCAGCGCGTCCACCGAGAGGGACCGGGTCTGGTCGCCGTGGCCGTAGACGATCACGGGGACGCGGCCGGCTGCCCGGAGCTTGCGGGCGGCGCCCTTGCCGTGCTCGTCGCGCGGGCGGGCGTTCAGCGATGCTTCCATGGTTCTCCTCCTATGCGTGCGCGGCGCCCGTGTCCCGCGGTGTGCGGGAGCCGGGGCGCCGCCTCGGTTCACTCGAACAGCGAGCTGACCGACTCGTTGGAGTGGGTGTAGCGGATCGCGCGTGCGATCAGGTCCGCGACGGAAAGGACCGTGAGCTGCGGGAACCGCTTCTCCTCCGGGACGGGAATGGTGTTCGTCACCACCAGCTCCTTGAGCGGTGCCTGCGAAAGCCGTTCCACCGCGGGGCCGGAGAGCAGCGCGTGCGTCGCGGCGCAGTAGACGTCGCGGGCTCCGCGGGCCTTGAGCGCGTGGATCGCCTCGGCCATGGTCCCCGCCGTGTCGATCATGTCGTCGGCGATCAGGCAGTCCTTCCCCTCCACCTCGCCGATGACGTGCAGCACCTCGGAGACGTTGGCGGTGGGACGGCGCTTGTCGATGATGCCGATGGTGCCGCCGAGCCGCTTGGCGGTGCCGCGCGCCATCTTCGCCGAGCCCACGTCCGGGGCGACCACCACCAGGTTGGTGAGGTTCTTTTCCCGGAAGTAGCGCGTGATGACGGGGGCGGCGTACAGGTGGTCGACGGGGACGTCGAAGAAGCCCTGCAGCTGGTGCTGGTGGAAGTCCACGCCCAGGACCCGGTCCGCCCCGGCGGAAACGATCATGTTGGCGACCAGCTTGGCCCCGATGGCGACCCGGGGCTGGTCCTTGCGGTCCTGCCGCCCGTAGCCGTAGTAGGGGATCACGGCGGTGATCCGGGCCGCCGACGCCCGCCGCGCCGCGTCGATCAGGAGCAGCAGCTCAAGGATGTTGTCGGCAGGGGGGACGGTGGGCTGGATGATGTACAGGTCGCGCCCGCGGACGTTCTCGTTGACCCGGACGAAGATCTCGCCGTCCGCGAAGCGCCGGATCGTGGTGTCGCCCAGCGGGCTCCCGAGGGTCTGCGCGATCTCCTCGGAGAGCGGCCGGTTGGCCGATCCGCAGAGCAACATCATCGGGCCGTTGGTCAACGTCGCGGGCATGGCGGTCTTGAGATTTCCGGGCGATGTGAGGCCGGGAAGATAGAGTTGCGGTCTCGGGGCGTCAACACCGGGGAGGGGACGGGCGGCAGGGACCCGCCCGCGAACGGCACGACGAAACGGCGCCCGCACCGGGGCTTCCCGGTGCGGGCGCCGTTCGGGGCTGCGGAGAGGTCCGTCCGCCTACCGGACGAAGTCGCCGACCTGGCGCACCTCGACGGAGCCGATGTCGAGGGCGCGGACGCCGGGCTCGATCGTCTTCAGGTCGCCCACGACCACCACAACCGCCTCGCCGGGGCGCACGTAGCGGTTGGCCACGCGCCGCACGTCCTCGGCGGTCACGGCCATGACCCGGTCCACGTAGGTGTCGTAGTAGCTGGCGTCCAGGCCGTGCACCGCCAGGTCGGCCAGGTTGAAGGCCAGCGAGCTGTTGGTCTCCAGGTTCCGCGGGAGCCCGAGCGCCAGGTAGTTCTTGGCGCGCTGCAGCTCGTCGGCGGGGACGGGCTCGTCGCGGATCCGGTTCAGCTCGCGGAAGAACTCGATGAGCGAGCTGTCGGTGACCGCGGTGCGCACGGCGGCGGCGGCCTGGAACGGCCCGGCCCCGCGGCGCCAGCCGAAGCTGGAACCGGCGCCGTACGTGTAGCCCTTCGCCTCGCGCAGGTTCTGCTGCAGCCGGCTGGTGAAGGAGCCGCCGAGCAGGGTGTTCAGCACCATCATGGGGAAGTAGTCGGGATTGTCGCGGGAAACGGCCGGGTGGCCGATCCGGACCTCCGACTGCGGGGCGCCGGGCTTGTCGATCAGGATGACGCGCGTCTTCGCCGGCTGCGGGGTGGGGAGCGCCGCGGGCGCGGGGGCCGCCCCGGCGCGCCAGCTCCCGAACGCGCGCTCCACCAGCGGGTGCACCGCGTCCGGCTCCACGTCGCCCACCAGGATCAGCGTGGAGCTCTGCGGGCGGTAGAAGGCCTCGTGGAAGCGGGTCAGGGCCGCCCGGTCGAAGCTGCGCGCCGTGGCGGTGCTCGCCAGGCGCCCGTACGGGTGCTGGTTCCCGTAGACCAGCGCCGCGAAGGCGTTGCTGGCCACCGTCCCCGGGTTGTCGCGGGCGCGGGTCAGCTCGGTCACCAGCTCGTCGCGCACCCGGGCGACGTCGGCCTGCGGGAAATCGGGGCGGGCGGCGACGTCGGCCATGAGCATGAGGCCCTCGGCGAGGCGCTCGCGCAGCACGTACATCCCCACCTGCGCGGCGTCCCACGAGGCGCTGGTGCTCAGGCTGGCTCCGAGCTGGTCGAGCGCGGCGGCCAGCTCCAGCGCGCTCTTCCCGCCGGCGCCCTCGTCGAGCATGTTGGCCGTGAAGGCGGCGAGCCCCGTGAGGTTCGCCGGATCGTCGGACAGCCCGCCGCGGGTGACGAGCGTTGCCTGCACGGCCGGGATCTCGGGCCGCCGCACGTAGAGCACGGTGAGGCCGTTGGCGAGGGTCCGCCGCTCCGGCGCGGGGACGCGGACCGCGGGGGCCGGCCCGGGAACGGGCGGGGTGGTGGGATAGTCCGCCGCCGCCGGGGCGGCCGGAGCGGCCGCGGGCGGGGTGGCCGCCGGCGCGGCGCACCCCGCCAGGAGGACGCCGGCGAGGATGCCTGCGTAGCGCTTCATCAGTCGTTCTCCTTTGCGGCGACGGCGAGGTTGGTCTTCCCCTGCGGGACGATGCTGACGACCACCCGGTTCTTCCCCGCCAGGTACTCGCGCGCGACGCGCTGCACGTCGGCGGGGGTGAGGGCGCGGAAGCGCGCCAGGTCTTCCTCCACGTAGCCGGGGTCGCCGGTGTAGTACAGGTAGCTGTTCAGCTGCTCGGCCTTGTTCCCGGTGGTCTCCAGCCCGCGGACGAAGCCGGTCTCGATCCCGCTCACCACGCGCCGCATCTCCTCGGCGGAGGGGGGCGTCTGCGCGATGCGGGCAATCTCCTCGTCCACGGCCGCCTGCAGGCGCGGAAGCGCCACGTCCGGACGGCCGGTGACGCGGACGAAGAAGTCGCCGGAGAGCAGCTGCCCGTTGTTGAAGGAGCCGACCGTCTGGGCGATCTTCTCGTCGTACACCAGCCGCTTGTAGAGGCGGCTGTTCTTGCCGTCCGTGAGCAGCGCGGCGAGCGCCTGCAGCGCGGCCTCGTCCGGCGAGTACGCCGGCGTGGTGCGCCAGGCGAGGTTCAGCTGCGGCAGGGTGACGCGGTCCTCCAGCGTCACCACGCGGTTCTCGGGAATGGGCGGGACCGGGATCTGCGGCCGCGTGACCTCGGCGCCGCGCGGGATCCACCCGAAGTACTTCTCGACCAGCGGGCGCACCGTCTGCGCGTCCACGTCGCCGGAGATGGTGAGCACGGCGTTGTTGGGGACGTAGTAGGTGCGGAAGAAGTTCTCCACGTCCTCCAGCGACGCCGCCGACAGGTCGTCCATGGAGCCGATGGTGCTCCACGAGTACGGGTGTCCCTGCGGGTACAGCTCGCGGTGCACCGTCTCCCAGAACATGCCATAGGGGGCGTTCTCGTAGCGCTGCCGCCGCTCGTTCTTCACCACCTCGCGCTGCAGGTCGAGCTTCTGCTGGCTCATGGTCTCCAGGAGCGCGCCCATGCGGTCCGCCTCCAGCCAGAGCGCCAGCTCCAGGGCGTTCTTGGGGAGGATCTCGTAGTAGTTGGTGCGGTCGGGGTTGGTGCTCCCGTTGTTGACCGCCCCGGCCGCCTCCAGGAGGTTGTCGAAGTCGCCCTCCGGGACGTTCTTGCTCCCCTCGAAGAGGATGTGCTCGAACAGGTGCGCGAACCCGGTCCGCCCGGCCTTCTCGTACCCGGAGCCGACGTGGTACCACACGTTCACCGCTACGATGGGAGTGGAGCGGTCCTCGTTGACGATCACCCGCAGCCCGTTGGGGAGCTGGAAGGTGGTGTACGGGATGCTGACGTCCTGTGCCGCGGCGGGCGCGGCGGCCAGGAGGCCGAGCATGAGGAGCAGGCGTTTCATCGGCTGGCTTGTCGGTTGGGGGTGGGACAGGATCTGTACACGATACCGCGCCCGGGGCGCGCCCGCCAGCAGTTTTCCGCTTCGCAGGCAGCCGCCGACTCTACACGCCCCCTCCCCCCGGGTACCTCAAGCCCCCAACGACGGCGCCCCACCGGAAGATCCCGGTGGGGGCGCCGCTTCGCACTTCGCACTCCCCCCCTCACACCGCCGGCCGATAGAAGAACGACTTCCGCTTCCGGATCCGGCCGTCCTCGATCTCGTACGTGTCGGCGAACTCCACGTCCAGGTCGGAGCCGTCGCGGTGCTTGCCGACGAATCGGCCCCAGCAGGCGCCGAACGCGCCGTCCACCAGCGCGGCGGTGAGGAGGTGGTCGCCGCTCGCGATCACCCGCTCCTCGCGGTAGAACTTCAGCAGCCGGTCGATCCCGGAGAACGCCTCGTATCCCGGGCGCTCGTAGGTGACGTCGGGGTGGCAGATCTCCCGCAGGCGCTCGAACTCGCGCGAGTCGATGGCGCGGAAGAGGTCGTGCACCAGGGTGTTCGTCACGGCGGACATGCTCGCCTCCGGGGTAGCGGGGTCAGATCGGCTCGGTCAGCGCGAGGGCGGGGGCGGCGGAGCGCGCCTCCTCCTGCGGGTACACCGGGTCCAGCCACCCCCAGCGGTCCTCGGCCTGGCCGCGGGCGATGGCGAAGAAGGTCTCCTGGATGTCGGCGGTCACGGGGCCGCGCTTCCCGGCGCCCACCTGGAGCCGGTCCACGGAGCGGATGGGGGTGACCTCCGCCGCGGTCCCGGTGAAGAACAGCTCGTCGGCGACGTAGAGGATCTCGCGGGGGAGCGTCTGCTCGCGCACCTCGTAGCCCCGGTCGCGGGCGATGGTGATGACCGCGTCGCGGGTGATGCCCGGGAGGATCGCCGAGGCCACGGGGGGGGTGTAGATGACGCCGTCGCGGACCACGAACAGGTTCTCGGCGGAGCCCTCGCCCAGGTGGCCGCTGACGTCCAGCCCGATCCCTTCGGCGTACCCGTTGGTCTTCGCCTCCCTGCTGATGAGCTGGGAGGAGAGGTAGGTCCCCCCGGCCTTGGCCATGCTGGGGAGGGTGCCCGGCGCCACGCGGCGCCACGACGAGACGCACACGTCCACCCCCCGCTCTAGCCCCTCCTCGCCCAGGTACGCGCCCCACTCGAAGGCGCCCACCATCATCTCCACCGGGTGGCCCATGGGGTTGGTGCCCAGCTCCCCCAGGCCGAGCCAGGCCAGCGGGCGCAGGTACGCCCCCTCCAGGCCGTTGACGCGGATGGTCTCGCGGCAGGCCTCCATCACCTCCGGGACCTCGAACGGGAGGTCCATGCGGTAGATGCGGGCGGAGTCGGACAGGCGGCGGATGTGCTCGCGCAGGCGGAACACCGCCGGTCCGCGCGGCGTGGGATAGCAGCGGATCCCCTCGAAGATCGAGGCGCCCATGTGCAGGGCGTAGGTCATCACGTGGATGGTGGCCTTCTCCCAGGGCACCATCTCGCCGTTGAACCAGATCCAGCGGGTGGGAAGCAGTGGCATCGTGGGTACCGGCCGGGGGGCGCGGCCGCCGACGAGGGCCGCAGAAAGGAGGGCGGACGCGCCGTCTCGGTGGATGGCGCCTTCTATGGGGAAGCTATCCGACGGGGAGCCCACCCGTCAACCCCTGGCCCTCACGCGGGATACGGCGTTCCGGCAGGCGTGGGGTCGGCGGCCGGGCCGGGGACGAGGATCGTGTCGCGGACCGGCCGCGCGGGCCGGGGGAGGTGCAGCGTGTCCCGGGGGCCGTCGGCCTCCGCCGCGGGCGTGTCGCGGGGCACGGGAAGCGGAAGCGGCGGACGGGGCGTGGGGTCCACCGCCAGGTGGAGGGTGTCGCGCGGCGCACGGGTCCCGCGCCGGGGCGCCGGGGCAGCTT
>DASYWD010000469.1 GCA_035936415.1 Longimicrobiaceae bacterium | reverse complement strand
AGGCGGCGCAGCCCGGCCACCAGCGCCCGGTTCACGGCGGCGTAGCATTCCCGGGGTCCGCCGAGCGCGCCGTCCGCCACCGCCACCGAGTAGGTCAGCTCCCGGTCGTGCAGCACGGCGCGCCCTCCGGTGGGGCGGCGCACCACGTCCACCCCGCGGGCGCGGAGGGCGTCCAGGTCGTATCGCCCGGCCGCGGGCTGGTTGCGGCCCAGCGAGAGGCAGGGCGGGTCCCAGCGGTAGAAGCGCAGCACGGGGAGGCCCCCCTGACGGACGGACTCCGCCAGCGCCGCGTCCACGGCCATGTTCCAGGCTCCGGGGGCCGGCGGGGTGTCGAGGAGTCGGAAGACGAGAGAGTGCGGGAGCGCGAGGGTGCGTGAGCGCGGGCGCACTTCACTTTCGCACTCCCGCACTCCCGCGCTCCCGCACTTCATGCGGTCAGACCTCGGTGCTGCCGCCGGGCTCCAGCACGCGGACCTCTGCGCGGTCGCCCACCAGGCGCCGGAACTCCTCCGGGTCCTGCTCGATCAGCGGGAAGGTGTCGTAGTGCATGGGGATCACGGTCCGGGGGCGGATGAACTCCACCGCTCGCGCCGCGTCCTCCGGGCCCATGGTGAAGTTGTCGCCGATGGGGAGGATCGCCACGTCCACCTGGCCCTGGAGGAGCTGCATGTCCATGGTGAGGGCGGTGTCCCCGGCGTGGTAGAGCCGCGTCCCGCCGTTCAGCGTCACCAGGAAGCCGGAGCAGTCGGTGGTGAAGGCGCCCTCGTCGTCGCCGGCCACGCTCCCGGTGTGCAGCGCGGGCGTGAGCTTCACCCTGCCGAACGGGAACCTGTGCGCCCCGCCCACGTTCATCCCGTGGCCGTTCTCCACGCCCTTGCTCTGGCAGAACGAGACCAGCTCGAAGGTGGAGACCACCGTGGCGCCGGTCCGCTTCGCCAGCTCCACGCAGTCGGCGAAGTGGTCGAAGTGGCCGTGGGAGACCAGGATGTAGTCCAGCTTCTCGATGTCGGCGGCCCTGACGTCCGCCTTGGGGTTCTCGTCGAGCCAGGGGTCGAAGAGGATCCGGGTCCCCTCGTCGGTGTCCAGCGAGAAGCAGGAGTGTCCGTGCCAGGTCAGCTTCGCCATCGGTGTCCTCCAGGTGGGCGGTGGGTCGCGGCGGTGGGAACGCGCGAAAAAGGAAACGGCGCAGCCCGCAGGGACCGCGCCGTTCCGCTCGCCGCCTCAGGCGCCGACGTGGCTCTCGTAGGCCGCGGCGTCCATTAGCCCGTCCAGCTCGGCGGGGTCGCCGAGGCGCATCTTCACCATCCACCCCTCGCCGTACGGGTCGCTGTTCACCAGCGCAGGGTTGGCGTCCAGCGCGCCGTTGACCTCCACCACCTCCCCGGCCACGGGCGAGTACAGCTCGGACACGGCCTTCACGGCCTCGATGGTCCCGAAGACCTGCGCCGCCTGGAAGGAGTCGCCCACGCCGGGGAGCTCCACGAACACCACGTCGCCCAGCTCCCCCTGCGCATAGTCGGTGATCCCCACCACCACGACGCCCTCCTCCCCGGTGGTCTTCACGTACTCGTGCTCCTTGGTGTAGCGCAGGTCCTGCGGAACGTTGGCCATGATACGGGTCCTCCAGGGAGAATTTCGGGCCGGAAAGCGAACCGCGGGAGAATAGGAGCGGGGGAGGGGAGCGTCAAGCGGGGGGAGCCGAGCAAAGGGCCGCCTCCACGGGGGAGGCGGCCCGGGACTGCCACGGAGGGGTCGCTAGATCGCCCACACCCTAACGGTGGTGCCGCTCCCGGCTGTGTGGCCCCACTTGTCCGTGACGGTCACGCGCAGGTAGAACGTGTGGGTTACGGGCTCGGGCGCGAAGTCGACCGAATTGGTGGTGCTGTAGCTGTCGGTGGTGGGCTGGAACGGGTACCACTGGAACTGGTTGTAGCTGTACTCCCACTGGTACGTATAGGGTGCCTCTCCCCCGCTGACGGTGGCCGTCCAGGTGAAGTCGCTCGGGGGCGCGTCGGCCAGGGTGTAGATCGCCGTGGGTCCGCTGATCGTGACCGACGGCTCCGCGTAGTTGATGTGGCCGCGGTTCGGCGCGTCCGCTGCGCGAGCGGTCGGCTCGGTCACGTCGCCGCATCCGGCGAGGAGTACGGCGAATGCGGTGGCGAGCAGAGTCAGTCGCATGGTTCCTCCGGAAGATGGCTGGTTGCGCGGTGTCGTCGCTGACGGGTGCTGGGGCGCAGCATCCCGGACCACCACTTACAGAGAAAAGTACCTTTCGCGAGCGTGTAGAAAAAGACATCTATAATGAACACCCGTCGCGGGGGTCGGGCGTGCCTCCCGCGGCACGCCCTCGCCGCGTCAGCTCGCCGGGGGCGCCGCCATCTTCCCCACGAACAGGATCGTTCCCGAGAACCGCTCCCGGATGGCGAACACGAAGGGGCGGTTGAAGACCACCGAGGGCGGCGCGGAGGTGGGGCCGATCGAGACGCGCGTCGCGGCCGCGGCCTCCGTCCCCTCCTCGTTCACCTCCACGAAGGTCTTCTGCAGCACCTGGGTGATGAACAGGTCACGCCCGAGGGGCGAAAGCCCGGTGAAGTCCGCTCCGCCGGGGGTGAACGCGGCCCGCATCCCCAGCGCCTGGAGGGTCGCGTTCAGCTCGTGCGAGTGCTCCAGCCGGAAGCGGGGGAGCCCCACGGTGAACCCGGAGGTCTCCACCAGCCGACCGGTGAGGGCTTCCCATCCCGCCGCGTCGAGCGAGGCGACGAGCCCGTCCACGGAGCGCCCGGGAGCCGGGAGCACCAGCGTCATCACGAAGGCGCCCCGGGCGTAGGGGAGCTCCACCGCCTGGTACTCCGGCCCGGCGGCGTACTGGATCTTCCCTTCGCGCCGCATCATCGGCACCGGGCGCGCGGTCCCGTCCGCCGCGTGGAACGGCTCGGTCGTGGTCTTCGCCCGGTCGAACTGCGTCTGCCAGGTCCCCTTGAAGTACAGCGCGTTCACCAGGTGCATCACGTCGTCGGGGCGGGCGCCCTCCATGATGGTGGTGATCCGCCCGCGCGTGGCGCCGGACACCCAGTTGTTGATCGTCCGCGCCGCCGAGGGGCTGGAGAAGTCCAGCGCCGCCACCTCCGCGTCGTAGTAGCGGCGGGCGTCCGCGAGGAACGCCTGCTCGAAGGGGTAGTCCTGCCGGTACCAGACGGAGTTGGCGATGTGCATCTGGACTCTGCCGTCCAGCCCGCGCAGCAGGTCGATCAGCCCCCGGTAGGCACCGTTGACCTCCGCCTGCGGGAGCGCGCCGAAGCCCAGCGTGGCGACCATCTCGTCCCGCGTCCGGCCGCGGGCCCCGTTGCTCGTCATCCCGAGCGCGAGGGAGGCGCTGAGCGGGGAGACGAAGACGTTCTCCCCCGGCTTGCGGCGGCTGACCTCCCGGAGCAGGTCGAAGGCGAAGCCGTTGCCGGCCGAGACGACCGCTGCCTCCGCGGAGGTCAGCGGGCGCGGCAGCTCCTTCATCGGTCCGGGCTCGGAGGGGGACTCGCATGCTGCGAGCAGCGGCAGGACGAGGAGGCCGTGCAGGGAACGGGGCAGACGCATGGAAGCCTCGCGGGTTCGGGCGTGAGCACGGCGAGCCGATCCGGATTCCCGGACGTCCACCGGCCTGTCTGTGACGATGTCCAGACGAGTGACGCCCGGCGCGGGTGCCGGGTCACGGCGCGGTCCGGGCGGCGGAACGGGGCGGCGCCCAAGTCATTGCCGGACGGGGTCTTCCGCCCCGCGTCGGCCGAACGCGCGGGGGAGCTCGGTGTAGCAGGAGCCGGAGTTTGCGGACCCGTGCTCCCTTCGGTAAGTTTCGCGCGCCTTCCGGCACACCGTAACCGTTCGCGCGGGCGGATCCCCGTCCCGCGGCTGCGCATATCCACGACCCGGCATGACCACCAAGAACAGGAACCTGCTCCGGCACACGGACACCTTCGTCCACCGCCACATCGGGCCCGACGAGGCGGAGGTCCGGCAGATGCTCGGCGCGCTCGGGTACGACTCTCTCGACGCGCTGGTCGACGCCACCGTCCCCGCGTCCATCCGCCTCCGCCGCCCGCTGGCGCTGGGCCCGGAGCGGAGCGAGTACGAGATGCTCGCCGAGCTGCGGGAGATGGTCGGGATGAACCGGGTGTTCCGCTCGTTCATCGGGATGGGGTACCACGGCTGCATCGTCCCGCCGGTGATCCAGCGCAACATCCTGGAGAACCCCGGCTGGTACACGCAGTACACGCCCTACCAGGCCGAGATTGCGCAGGGGCGGCTGGAGGCGCTCCTCAACTTCCAGACGATGGTGGTCGATCTCACCGGCCTCCCGGTCGCCAACGCGTCGCTCCTGGACGAGGGGACCGCCGCCGCCGAGGCCATGGCCATGGCGTACGGGATCGCCGGCGGCGAGGATCGCAACACCTTCTTCGTGTCGCGCGACTGCCACCCGCAGACGGTGGAGGTGGTGCGCACCCGCGCCCGCGCCCGCGGATTCGAGGTGCTGGTGGGCGACCACGAGGCGTTCGACTTCTCGACGCCCGTCTTCGGCGTGCTCCTGCAGTACCCGGCCAGCGACGGCGCGGTGACGGACTACGGGCCCTTCGCGCAGCGGGCCCGCGAGGAGGGCGCGGTGGTCGTTGCCGCGGCGGACCTGCTCTCGCTGGCGCTCCTGGCGCCCCCGGGCGAGTGGGGGGCCGACATGGCGGTGGGGACCACGCAGCGCCTCGGCGTCCCCATGGGGTACGGCGGGCCGCACGCGGCGTACTTCGCCTGCCGCGACGAGCACAAGCGGCAGATCCCCGGGCGCATCATCGGCGTGTCCACCGACGCGCAGGGGCGCCCCGCGCTCCGCATGGCGCTGCAGACGCGAGAGCAGCACATCCGCCGCGAAAAGGCCACCAGCAACATCTGCACGGCGCAGGTGCTCCTGGCCGTCATGTCGGGGATGTACGCCGTCTACCACGGCCCGCAGGGGATCCGGGAGATCGCCGAGCGCGTGCACCTCTTCGCGGCGATGCTGGCGGAGGGCGCGAAGCGGCTGGGGTACCGCGTGGTGCACGAGACCTTCTTCGACACCGTGCGCATCGACGTGGGGAGCCGCGCGGACACGGTGATGGCCGCGGCCCGCGACCGGGGCGTGAACCTGCGCCGGTTCGACGACGCATCCATCTGCGTGGCGATGGACGAGACCGTGGGCGTGGAGGACCTCGACGCCATCCTGGAGGCGCTGAACCGCGGCTCGCAGGTGGACTTCTCCGCCGGGGAGCTGGTGGACGCGGCGGAGACGCGGCTCCCGGCCCCCCTCGCGCGCCGGAGCGAGTACCTGACGCACCCCGTCTTCAACCGCTACCACTCCGAGACGGAGATGCTGCGGTACATCCGCACGCTGGAGAGCCGCGACCTGTCGCTGACGCACTCCATGATCCCGCTGGGGTCGTGCACCATGAAGCTGAACGCCACCGTGGAGATGTTCCCGGTGTCGTGGCCGGAGGTCAACGCCCTGCACCCCTTCGCTCCGCTCGAGCAGACGGCGGGGTACCAGGAGCTGTTCCGGCGGCTGGAGGCCGACCTGGCGGAGATCACCGGTTTCGCGGCGGTGTCGCTGCAGCCCAATGCCGGCTCGCAGGGGGAGTACGCCGGGCTGCTCTGCATCCACGACTACCACCGCAGCCGCGGCGAGGGGCACCGCGACGTCTGCCTGATCCCGCAGTCCGCGCACGGCACCAACCCGGCGAGCGCGGTCATGGCGGGGATGCGCGTGGTGGTGGTCGGCACCGACGCCGAGGGGAACGTGGACCTGGCCGACCTGCGCGCCAAGGCCGAGCAGCACGCCGACCGCCTCTCCGCGCTGATGGTGACCTACCCGTCCACGCACGGCGTCTTCGAGGAGGGCATCCGCGAGGTCTGCGACGTGGTGCACCGGCACGGCGGGCAGGTCTACATGGACGGCGCCAACATGAACGCCCAGGTGGGGCTCTGCCGTCCCGGCGACTTCGGCGCGGACGTGTGCCACCTGAACCTGCACAAGACCTTCTGCATCCCGCACGGCGGCGGCGGCCCGGGGATGGGCCCCATCTGTGTCGCGGAGCACCTGGCTCCCTTCCTCCCCGGGCACGCGGTGGTGCCGGTGGGGCAGGGCGAGGCCGGCGAGGTGTCGGCGGCCCCGTGGGGGAGCCCGAGCATCCTCCCCATCTCCTACGTCTACATCCGGCTGATGGGGGCGGAGGGGCTGAAGCGGGCCACGGAGGTGGCGATCCTGAACGCCAACTATATCGCCCACCGGCTGGAGGAGCACTACCCGGTGCTCTACCGCGGGAGGAGCGGCACCGTGGCGCACGAGTGCATCGTGGACCTGCGGCCGCTGAAGCAGTCCGCGGGGATCGAGGTGGAGGACGTGGCGAAGCGGCTGATCGACTACGGCTTCCACGCGCCCACCGTCTCCTTCCCGGTGGCGGGGACGCTGATGATCGAGCCTACGGAGAGCGAGGCGCTGGCCGAGCTGGACCGCTTCTGCGAGGCCATGATCGCCATCCGCGACGAGATCCGGCAGGTGGAGCTGGGGATCCTGGACCGCCGGGACAACCCGCTCAAGAACGCCCCGCACACACAGGCCGTGGTGATCGCCGACGAGTGGGAGCACGGCTACTCGCGCGAGCAGGCGGCGTTCCCGGCCCCGTGGGTGCGGGAGCGGAAGTTCTGGCCGCACGTGTCGCGGGTGAACAACGCGGCGGGGGACCGGAACCTGATCTGCTCGTGCCCGCCGGTGGAGGCGTACGCGACGGTCTGAGGCTGGTGTGCTGAACAGCGTGGTTTGGGCGTGCCCCCGGCTGGCGCCGGGGTCGGGCTGCGGCGCGGTAACGCACGATACAACCGTGCGTAACCGCGGCGAGCCCCGCAAACAGCGCGGGTCTCGCCCCTTCGGGCTCGCATCCCTCACGCAGCTACCTACGACGCCCTGGCGGGCTTGCTCCGCCGGGGCGTCTCTATCTTCATGCCTCTGGCTGCCTTCAGAACAGCCGTTCGTCCCAGGGGACCCCGAACGGCTCCGACACGGTGATCCGCACCGCGTCCGGGTGCTCCGGGTTGACCAGGACGTTGCGGCCCACGGGGCGGGCGGGGACCGCCGGGACGGTCAGCACGGCGCTCCGGGCCTCCGCCAGCCAGCGGTCGCCGTAGCTCCTGGCCTCGGGGGATCCCTTTGTTTCCCAGCCGGGGAGCGCGGCGGGGTCGAGGATCTCCACCAGGGCGTCGGGGACCTCGATGCGGACGGCGTGGTGCGGGCCGGGGAGAGTGCGGGGGCGGAGGGCGTGCGCCAGCACCTCCAGGATGGCGCCGGCGAGCGAGTCGGCGGCGTAGACGACGGGGCGCCCGGCGGAGTTCCACCGGGCGCCCCGGAGCATCGCGCCGGTGCCGTCGAAGGGCGTGAGGCGCGCCTTGCAGATCCGCCAGGCGACCATCCTCAGACGGGGAGCGAGTACTCCATGCCCATCAGCAGCTCCTCCACCTCGCGGGCGCCCAGGTCGGTGCGGGCCAGGTCGATGGGGCGCTCGTCCCCGAGCTGCGGCTGCGGCGAGGTGAGGAACTCGTGCGCCAGCGCGCGGTCCTCCCACACCTGCTCCGCGAGCGCCGCGACCCGCGCCAGGCGCTCCAGGCGCTGGCTCTCCTCGGAGGTGAGCCGCTCGCGCCGGTGCAGCGTCGTCTTGGGGACGATGCCGTACCGGATCTCCGCGGCGCCGCGCTCGTCGCCCGCCACGTAGCGCGCCGCGGAGTCCAGCGCCTCCACTGGTAGCCCGTCCTCCACCGCCAGCCGCAGCTCCCGCACCGTGCGGACCTCCCGCCCCACCGCCCGCCTCCCGCCCAGGATGCGGTACACGTCGCGCGCGTCGATCATCGGGACCTCCTCGTTTCAGGTGGAACCAGTTTGCGTTCCGGGTGGGAGGACGTCAAGAGGGGCCCCCTCACCCCCCGGCCCCCTCTCCCCCGCAAGCGGGAGAAAGGGGGAGCAGGATAGAAAGCCCCTCTCCCGCTTCCGGGGGATCGGAGGGGGCAAGTCTTTGGGAGGGGCCCGCGTGAGGGATGCGAGCCCGAAGGGGCGAGACCGGCGTAGTTTGCCGGGCTCGCCGCCGTTGAGCACGGTCGTTTCGTGCTCTACGGCGCCGCAGCCCGGCCCCGGCGCAGCCGGGGGCACGCCCGACTCTGCAGTTCACTGACGTTCCTCTCCACCCCCGTCTTCACGAAAAATCCGGTAGGCGGGGTAGGCGATCCGCACGTTCGGCTCCTCCGCGAAGCGCTGCAGGACCCGGCGCGTGACGGTGTCCACGCTTCCTCGGCGCCGCCGCACGTGGGTGAGGAAGCGCAGCGTGAGCTCCACCCCGTGCGCCGCCGTCGACACGTAGACGATGGGCGTCACCCGGCCCGTCCGGAAGGCGTAGCGGCGCTCCATCAGCCGGTAGCCCCGCTCCACCTCCCCCGCGATCTGCGCGTGGTGCTCCTCTCCGGCCTCGCGGAGGATCGCCTCGGCGCGCCCCCAGTCGCTCCCGAAGGTCAGCGTGAAGCGGATCTCCTGCCACACGAAGGGGTTGGGGGTGGAGTTGAAGAACACGCTCGCGGAGACCATCGCGGAGTTGGGGACGGTGACCACGCGCCCGGACGCCTGCGGGGCGAGCACCAGGTTCCCTACCTCCAGCATGGTGGTCTTGAGCACGCCGATGTCGATCACGTCGCCGGTCACCCCGCCGACCTCCACCCGGCTCCCCACGTGGATCCCGGAGCGGCCGGAAAGGTAGAGCCAGCCGACCACCGACTTCAGCACGTCCTGCAGCGCCACGGCCACTCCGGCCACGATCAGCGCCAGCACCGTCCCCAGCCCGGCCAGCCAGTCCGCGAAGAGCGCGATCCCGGTGAGCACCACCAGGATGGCGTACCCGCCGTTGATCCACTTGCGGAGGGTGTGGCGGCGGTTGACGTCCTCGATCGCGGCGCTCGCCTGTCTACGCGCGATTCGCGCGACGAAGTACAGCAGGGCGGCGAGCACCACGAACGCGGCGAGCTTGGTCCCCACGTCGGCGAGGTGCGCGTCGCGCCAGTGCTCCCATGCGGAGGGGAGCGGGACGTGGATCGCCGTCGTGTCGGCCCGGGGGAGCGGGAGCTGCAGCATGCGGCCCGGCGTTGCGGGTGGACGGATGCTGCGGCTCCCGTGCAACCGGTGCGCCACACCGCCCGCCACGCGAAAGGCCCCTCCCCCGCATCACCGGGAAGGGGCCCTCCGTCGCCTACTTCGCACCTCGCACTTCGCACTCCCGCACTCCCGCCCCCCGTCCGTCACCGCGGCGAGAACGTCCCCGACCTCGCCTCGTACTTCCGCGTGGGCAGCCCGATCACCCGCACCACGGCGCGGCGCAGGCCGCTCTCCACCGCGCGGCCCACGGAGCGGCGTCCCTCCACGGCGGGGCGGGCCTCGCCGCGGAGCCAGCGCTGCAGCTCCTCCAGGTCGGAGAGCGAGAGCGTCTCGACCTCCAGCACGGCGATGTAGTAGTAGCGGCCCTGCCGCACCGGCTGCAGGGGGGACGCGAAGGCGCCCTGGACGGCGCTCTCCACCTCGGCGAGCGACCGGAACCGCTGCACCGCGCGGCCGTCGTCCAGCGTGTACGTGTCGTCCAGCGGGTCCTGCAGCACCGCGAGCGCCACGCGGTGCGATCCCTCCAGCCGGTCGAACAGCCCCTTCTCCCACAGCTCCACCCGGAAGCGGATGCGGAGCGGGAGCCCCGAGGCGAGCGCGTCGCGCAGCCCGGGGTCCGTGATCACCCCCTGCATGCGCACCTGGGGGCGCCACCCGGCCGCCGCACCCGCGGGCGCCACCGCGAGGGAGCGCTGCGCCTGCGCGGCCGCGGGGCCGGCGCAGAGGAGGGCCGCCAGGAGGAGCCACGCCGCGCGGCGCAGCGAGCGGACGCTCAAAAGCGGGAGCCGAGCCGGACGAAGAGGTTCACGCCGCTCCCGCCGCGGAGCGGCACGGCCGCGTACACCCCCAGCTCGTCGAAGAGGAGCCCGAAGCCCGCGTCCACCCCCGTCTGCTCGCCGACGGCCCCGCGCCCGGCCCAGCCGCGCCCGGCGTCGGCGAAGAGCACCCAGTCCAGGTCCGCGTTCACGCTCTCCCGGTACCGCGGCCCGTCCTCGTCGTCGTCCCACCACCCCCTTCCGCTCCAGTTGAAGCGGAAGGAAAGGTTGCCGCGGTACTCCGCCTGCACCAGCGCCATCCGGTCGCACCCGTAGCGGGTGAAGAAGGCGACCGGGTCGGCGGAGGCGGCGTCCCCCGGGAGCGCGACGCGTCCGCTGCGCGCGCCGCAGTCGAACTCGAAGAGCGAGTACCCGGGGAGCGAGCCCTCTCCCCCCAGCGCGTGCTGCCGCTGCGGAGGGAGGGGCGAGCCGTCCAGCGAGCCGCCCACCAGCAGGCGCAGGTTGAGGCGGGAGTCCGCGTCGATCCGGTTGTAGCGGCGGACGTCCAGCAGCCCGGTGGTGAAGGCGCCGTACGCCTGGGCCGGCACGACGAGCGGGCCACCCGGGGGGGTGAAGCTCGTCGCGATCGCCGCCGGGCGCACCAGGTCGTCGTCCAGGGCGTGCTCCACCTCACCCCGCACCAGCCACCCGGTGGAGGGCTCGCGGGAGTCGTTGCGGGTGTCCAGCTTCGCCGTGGCGAAGAGGCTGCTCAGCCGCCCCTCCGCCACCAGCGGCTGCGGCCGCCAGGGGTCGCCGTTGTCGAAGATGGTCCAGGGGTCGCCCACCGGGAGGGTCTGGTGGCGCTCGGAGCGGTACCCGGCGGTGAGGGAGACGGGGAGCCCCCGCGGATCGACGCCGGCGTACGCGCTCCACCCCTTCCGCTCGTAGTGGTCGCGGAAGTCGCGGTGGAAGAGGAAGGTGGAGAGGCCGTTCTCCCTGTCGCTCACGTGCCAGTCCTCCACCGGGGCCACCACCGAGTGGACCCCCGCGCCCACGCGCAGCTCGCGCCGCCCGCCGAAGAACTGCTCGGCGCTCACGTCGTGCCCCCACCGCTCCGTGCGGAGGAAGGGCCCGTTCTCGGTGCGGTACACGGCCAGCGCGCGCAGGCGGAACGGGTTCGAGCCGGGGGTCTCGATCACCGGCCCGAAGAGGATCGGCAGCCCCTCCACGCGGTTGTAGCTTTCGCCGGTGGTCACCAGGAAGGTGGCGCGCCCCCTGCGGGCCGCGCCCTCCGCGCGCTCCTCCCGCCGCCCGGGCCGCTCGCGGTCCGCGCGGACGATACGGTCGCCCCGGTGGTGGTAGCGGAGCGGCTCGGAGTAGCTGCGGACCTCCCCGGCGACGCGCGCCTCGTCCAGCCCCTCGACGCGCCCTCCGATCACGGTGAGGTCGCCGTCCACCACCGCGCCGGGAGAGAGCTCCACGTCGCCGTTGATGACCACCACCCGGCCCTCCACGCGCCCGGCGATGGAGAGCGGCCCGCGGAGCACGGCCACGTCGCCGGTGATGGAGCGGTCCTCGGGGATGCGGGTCCGCCCGCTGAAGTGCAGCGTGCGCCGGTCGTTGAAGAACGCCACGACCTCCTCGGCCACTTCGGGCGGGAGGTCCATCCGGCGGACGGTGTCGGCCTGGGCGGTGGGAGCCCCGGGCTCCTGCGCGGCGGAGGGCGCCGCGGCGAGGAGCAGGGCGGAGAGGGCTACGAGGGAGCTGCGCATGGGTCCTGGTCCTCTGGGAAGGGAAGCTGAGTCCAACTCGTCGTGCCCCTGCACAGGGCAGGGGGCATGCCGGATCCCGCTCCTCTTCCAGGTTGTTGTTTACCAAGCACTTGGGAATTTGCGTCCCGCGGGGGCGCGCGGATTTCGTGTCGGACGGACACGCGAACGTGTCTCCCTGCGGCGCGCCCGGGGACTCACCGCTCGATCCCCAGGCGCCGCATCCGCCGGTACAGGTTGGCGCGGTCGGTCTGGAGCCGGCGCGCCGCCTCGGCCATGCTCCCGTCCCCCGCTTCCAGCGCCTGCAGCAGCAGGAACTTCTCGTACCCGTCCAGGCGGTCGGCGAGCGACCCCTCGTCGTCGTCCCGGAAGCCCTCCGGCCCGGATCCCACCGCGGCGCCCGCCAGGAGCGCGCGGATCTCCGCGACGCCCACCTCCGAGCCGGCGTGCAGGATCGTCAGCCGCTCCACGATGTTCGCCAGCTCGCGCACGTTCCCCGGCCAGGGCTGGCGGGCCAGCGCCTCCAGGGCGGAGGGGGCGATCCGCGGTGGGCGGAGCCCGGTGCGGGCGCGGTTCCGGGCCAGGAAGTGCTCCACCAGCAGCGGGACGTCCTCGCGCCGCTCGCGCAGGGGAGGGAGGTGCAGGGGGATCACGTGCAGGCGGAAGTACAGGTCCTCGCGGAAGCGCCCCGCCGCCGCCTCGGCGCGGAGGTCCTTGTTGGTCGCGGAGAGGACGCGCACGTCCACCGGGATGGGCTCGGAGCCGCCGACGCGCTCGATCTCGCCGGCCTCCAGCGCGCGGAGGAGCTTGGCCTGCGCCTCGAGGCTGAGGTCGCCGACCTCGTCCAGGAAGAGCGTTCCGCCGCTCGCCAGCTCGAAGCGGCCGCGGCGGCGCTCCGTGGCCCCGGTGAAGCTCCCCCGCTCGTGCCCGAACAGCTCCGACTCCACCAGGTCGCGGGGGATGGCGGCGCAGTTGAGGCGGATGAAGGGGCCGCCTGCGCGCGGCGAGAGACGGTGGACGGCCGCGGCGGCCAGCTCCTTCCCCGTCCCCGACTCGCCGGTGATGAGGACGCGCGCGGGGGTGGGGGCCACGCGCTGGATGAGGGCGCGCACCGCCTCGATCCGCTCGCTCCGCCCCACCATCTCCTCCCCCTCGCCCAGCTCCTCCCGCAGCGCGCGGTTCAGCTCGCGCGCCCGCCGCAGCTCCAGCGCGGAGCGGAGCGTCACCAGCACCGCCTCCGGGGAGAGCGGCTTCTCGATGAAGTGGAAGGCGCCCAGCTTGGTGGCGCGCACCGCGTCGGAAAGGGTGGCGCGCCCGCTCATCATCACCACCGGGAGGTCGGGCGCGGCCTCCTGGATGCGGGGGAGGACGTCCAGCCCGGTCTCCTCGGGCATGTACATGTCCATGAGCGCCGCGTCGGGCTCTTCGGAGAGCACTTCCGCGAGGGCGCCCTTGGCGGTGCCGGTCTCGCGGACCCGGAACCCTTCGGCGCGGAGGAGGCTTCCGAGCATCCGGCGGATGTTCGGCTCGTCGTCGGCGATCAGGATGGTCGACATGGAGGTCGCGTGCGGGCGGGGGCGGCGGGACCGCCGGAAGGCGGCCGCGCCCCTTCTACGCCGGAGGGGCCCCGGGGGTTTCCGCGTCGCGCGCGCCCGCCACGGGGAGGGCCGCACGCGACCCACGCGCCGGGAGGAGGACGCGGAACTCGGCGCCGCCCTCGGCGCGGGTGCGGGCCGCCACCTCCCCGCCGTGTGCCTGCACCGTCTGGCGGACCAGCGCCAGACCCAGCCCCGTCCCGCGCGACTTGGTGGTGAAGTCCGGCTCCCAGATCCGCTCCAGGTGCTCGGCGGGGATCCCGGGGCCGGTGTCCGTCACCCGCACCTCGATCGCCTCGCCGAGCGTGCGGGCCACCACCGTGACCGACCCCTCCCCGCCCACCGCGTCCGCGGCGTTCAGGAGGAGGTTCGCGAAGGCGCGCGAGAGGGCGTCGTAGTGGCCGTGCACGGGGGGGAGGTCCACGGGCGCGCGGAGCCGCCCCGCCACCTCCGGGGGGAGGTGCGTGCGGAGGAGGTAGTCCAGCATCTCCGGGAGGTCGATCTCGCTGGTGGGCCCCTCCGGGAGGCGCCCGAACTGCGCGAACGAGCGGGCCAGCTCCTCCAGCCGCGCCGACTCCGCGGCGATCACCTCCAGCGCCTCCCGGCCTCCGGGGGTGGCCGGCTGCGCCTCCAGCGAGCGCAGCGCCAGGCGCATGGGGGTGAGCGGGTTCTTCAGCTCGTGGGCCACGCTGCGCGCCATGGACACCCAGGTGCGCATCCGCTCCGCCTCCAGGGCGCGCGCGCGAGAGGCGGCCAGCTCCGCCTCCATCTGCCGGAAGGCGGAGCGGAGGATCCCGAACTCACCCTCCGTGGCGGGGCGGTCGGGGGAGGGCAAGGGGAGCGCCTCCCCGCGCCCGATGCGCCCCGCCCATCCCACCAGCTCCGCCACCGGCCGCGAAAGCTCCCGCGCGATCCCGCCGGAGACGCGGAACGCCAGCCAGGCGAGGAACGCCCCCAGCACCACCGCCGCTACGGGGACCGCCACCATGGCGCGCCGCAGCAGCCACTCCCACCGGCGCGCCTGCGTCAGCGAGGCGGACAGCTCCGCGCGGTGGCGGGCCGCCGCCCGGGCGAGCGCCGGGTCGCCCGCCGCCTCCGCGTGCTCCACCAGCTCCCGGCCGCTCCCGGCGATCCGCTCCCACGCCTGCAGCGAGTCCGTGCGCGCGACCGTGGCGGACAGCAGGTACGTCCCGGCGCCCAGCAGCAGGAGCGACGGGAGGATGGAGAACAGGACCAGCGCGGTCCGCAGGCGGCGTTCGAAGGAGCGGGCCATTCGGGGCTTTCGGACAGGCTGCACCGGGGGTACTTTCGCGCAGGTCAAAGGTACCCGGTTCGTTAGTTTCGAGGCAAGACGTGGGGAGAGCGGGGTTTGGGCGTGTCCCCGGCTGGGCCCCCTCCCCCGGCCCCTCCCCCGCAAGCGGGAGAGGGGTGAACGGCAACTGCCGTTCGGGACCCTCGCGGAGGTGGTGACCGGGAGGAGGTGGGGTGCTCCCGGAGGAAACGCCTCGTGTCCGAGCGAAGCGAGTGCTCGCAAGCGAGTCCCTTCGGGTGTGGCGTTTCCGGAGGGAGCGCCCCGCCGACGACCCTGCGCGCCAACGCCAGGACCCGCCTTTTTCCCGGCTGGCCCCTGTAACCTGTCCCCTGCCATTGAACCTCGAAGCCGAGCTTCGCCGCCGCTTCGCCGTGCGCACCGAGCCCTTCGTGCACGGGGGGCTCTCGCTGGAGATCCTGCTTCCCGACGCGGCGGACGAGCTGATCGACGAGGCGGAGTTCGACGTCGACGAGCGGCTGCCGTACTGGGCGGACCTGTGGCCCTCCGCGCGCGCCCTCGCCCGCCGCCTCCTCGACGCCCCGGTGCCCCCCGGGCCCGTGCTGGAGCTGGGGTGCGGGGTGGCGCTCCCGTCGCTCGTGCTCCTGTCACGCGGCGTGGACGTGCTCGCCACCGACTGGTACGCCGATGCGCTCCTCTTCGCCCGCGCCAACGCGGAGCGCAACGGGCTCCCGCCGCTGCGCACGGCGCCGCTCGACTGGCGGGAGATCCCGGAGGAGCTGGGCCGCTTCCCGAGTGTGGTCGCGGCGGACGTGCTCTACGAGATGCGCAACGCGGAGACGCTGGCGCTCGCGCTCCGCCGCCTGGTGGCGCCCGGGGGGAGCGCCGTCGTCGCCGATCCTGGGCGGGTCTACCGCTCCGCCTTCGTGGAGCGGATGGAGGGGGCCGGGTGGAGGGTGGAGGAGGAGCGCGTCCGCGAAGCCGCGGACTATGCGCCGGCCGGGAGCCAGGAGATCCGCCTCCTCACGCTCCGCCCCTCGCCGACGTGACCCGCGGGGTGGACATGCCCCGCCCCGCGCGGCTATCGTCCCGCATCTTGTGGCGCGTCCGCGGCGGACGCGCCCCGCTCCCGCAGCATCATCCATCATGAAACGAACCCGCAGCAGCCTCCTCCTCCTGGCCCTCCTCGCGGGGCCCGCGCCCACGCTCGCGCAGCAGGCGCCCGCCGCACCCGCCGCCGAGCGGGTGGACGCGCGGGTCAACGCCCGCATCCGCGACGAGGGGATGAACCGCTCCCGCGTAATGGAGACGGCCGTCTACCTCTCCGACGTGATCGGGCCCCGGCTGGCCGGGTCGCCGCAGTACCTCCGCGCGGCCGAGTGGGCGCGCGACCGGATGACCGCCTTCGGGCTGGCGAACGCCGCGCTGGAGCCCTGGGGGACGCGCCGGGGCATCGGCTGGGAGACCACGCGCCACTCGGTGGAGCTGGTGTCGCCGTACTACGCGCGCATCGTCGCCTACCCCAAGGCGTGGAGCCCGGCTACCGAGGGCGTCGTCCGCGGGGAGCCGGTGCTCGTCTCCATCCGCAACGAGGCGGACCTGGCGCGGTACCGGGGGCAGCTCCGCGGCAGGATCGTGATGAACGGCGAGGCGGTCATCGACACCACCCGCTTCGCCCCCACCGGGCGCCGCTTCACCCAGGCGCAGCTCGACTCGATCGCGGGGCTCACCGACCCCGGATCCCCACGCGACTACGCGGACGATTCCGGCGGCTACGCGGACCGGGTGCGCCAGCGGAACCGCCTCGCGGCCCTGCTGCGCGAGGAGGGGGTGGCCGCGCTCCTGGAGCCCGCCCGCAGCCCGCACGCGGTGGGCGTCTCCGGCTACCAGGCGGCCGACAGCGACGTAAGCGGCGCCGTCCCCGCTTTCGTGGTGGACGCCTGGGACTACGCGCGCCTCGCCAACCTGGTCCGGCTCGGCGGGGCGCCGGTGCTGGAGGTGGAGCTGCGGACGCGGACCACGCCCGCGGCCCCGCAGAGCTACAACGTCGTGGCCGAGATCCCCGGGAGCGACCCGCGCCTGCGCGACGAGGTGGTGATCGTCGGGGGGCACCTGGACACCTGGAACGTGGGGACGGGGGCGACCGACAACGCCGCCGGGGTGGCGGTGGCGATGGAGGCCGCGCGGATCCTCCGGGCGGTCGGGGCGAAGCCGCGGCGCACGATTCGGGTCGCGCTCTGGGACGCCGAGGAGCACGAGGACTACTTCGGCTCCGGCGGGTACGTCCGCAGGCACTACGGCGACCCGGAGACGGGGCGCACGCTCGCCGGTCAGCGGAAGGTGTCCGGGTACTTCAACGTCGACAACGGCGCCGGGCGCATCCGGGGGATCTACCTGCAGGGGAACGAGGCGGTGCGCCCCGTCTTCTCGGCGTACCTGGAGCCCTTCCGCGACCTGGGCGCGGCGAACGTCACGCTCAAGAACGCGGGGAGCACGGACCACATGCCCTTCGTGGGGGTGGGGATCCCCGCCTTCACCTTCATCCAGGACCCGCTGGACTACCACACCCGCACCCACCACACCAACAAGGACGTGGCCGCGGCGCTGCTGGAAGGCGACCTGAAGCAGGCGGCCGTGGTGGTGGCGAGCGTGCTGTACCACACGGCGAACCGGGACGAGATGCTGCCCAGGAGGTGAGGGCGGGGGAGTGCGAAGTGCGGACGGCCGGGGACGGCCCCTGGAACGCCGCGAGCCCCCGCCCGGTGGGGCGGGGGCTCGCCGGAGAGGCCGCCGGCGGCGTCCTATCGCCTTTCCCCGAAGCTGTACACGAAGTTGATCAGGGGGAGGCAGCACAGCAGCTCGTCGCCGCTGTACAGGAGCCCCAGCCCCGCGTCGGCCGAGAGGCGCTCGCCGAAGAAGCGGAGCCCGCCCGACACCAGTGCGCCCGACTCGCCGAAGACGAAGTAGTTCTCCGTCAGGAACTTGGTGCGCCGCCCGGTGCGCGACTCGGCGCCGAGCATCACCAGCGGCCGGTTGGACACGTCGCCGTTCCCCTCCCCGGCCGTGAAGCCCCACCCCGCGCCCGCGGTGAAGGCGTTGTCCCGGTCGCCCCAGGTGCCGACGCCGTACGCGATCCCGGCGGTGCCCCCGTCGAAGAACCCGGCGAACACCCCGGCCGAGAGCTGCATCCGCGGCGCGCTCACCAGGAGGACCTTGGGTCCCACGTACGCGAACTCGCCGATGGCTTCGGGGATGATCGGCGTCCCGGCCGCCACGGTGAAGCGGTTCGTCACCCCGTACGTCACGAAGGGGAAGAACAGCTCGTACACTCCGAAGTACCCCTCTCCCGCCGACAGCGCCCGCCCCGTGGGCGCGAAGAAGAGCCGGGTCGCGTGCGGGTCGTCCTCCCACACCACCCCGCCGCGCACGGTGCCGGCGACCGGGCGGAGGGAGCGGATCTGCGCGCGGCTCAGCTCCACCCGCGCCCCCGCCTGCGTCTCCAGCACGATCCGCCCGTCCTGCACCTCCACCACCCGGCCGAACAGGGTGGAGCCGTCGGAGAGGCGGACCTCCACCAGGGTGTCGGACACGGCGATCCGCTCCGGCACCTGCGCCACGGCGGGGGAGGGGGCGAGCGCCGCGGCGGCGGCGAGGAGGAGGAGCGGGAGGGCGCGTCCGGCGGCGCGCAGAAGCGCCCCATGCAGGGTGGCGATCATCGGTTCACCAGGGGAAGTGTGCGGGTGGGAAGGGCCGAGGTGGACTGCCCTCCGCGGAGAAGATAGGCGCGCCGACGCCGCCCGACAACGAGCCGGCTCACCGGCCGCCTCCGAACGCGTAGGAGAAGCTGAGGATGGGGAAGTACGGCATGTCCTCCGCCCCCTCCCCGAAGATGAACATGAGCCCGTAGTCCACCGTCCAGCGGTCGCCCAGGCGGCGGATCCCCACCGAGCCCGCGCCGCCATCGCCGGGGATCAGCCAGTTCTCGGTGATCAGCTTGTTCCTGCGGCTGACGCGGCGCTCCCCGCCCACCATCACCGGGACCTCCGTGCGGCCGCTCGTGCGGTAGACGCCGGCCCCGGCGTGCAGCGCGTCGTCGCTGCTGCCGAAAGTGCCCACGGCGTAGGCGACCCCGTGCCAGGCGGCCTCTCGCAGCTCGCCACAGTAGGGAGCACAGTACTCCTCGTTGTCTCCCGGGAGGCGGATGGCGAACACCCCCGTGGAGACCTGGGCCCCGGGCCGGTCGAGCACCCGCACCTTTGGGGCGATCCAGGCTGGCGTGTCCCGCAGCGAGCCGCCGATCCACGGGATCCCCCCGGCGAGGGTCACGCCGTCGGTGGCCCCGTAGCCGACGAAGGGGAGGAACAGGAACACGCCGCCGTATCCCGCCCCTTCCCGCAGCGTGCGGCCGGTGGGGGCGAAGAAGAGGCGGGTGGTGTGCTTGTCCTCTTCCCAGAACACGCCCTCCACGATGCGGCCCCGCACCGGGCGGACGCGGACGAAGCGGCCCCTGACGTCCAGGAACTCCCCCGAAATGGTCTCGAAGCGGATCGTGTCGCCGCGGACCTCCACCACGCGCCCGACCTCCCGGGAGCCGTCGGCCCTGCGGAGTTCCTGGAGCGAGTCGGCCGGGAACGGGTCTGCGCTCGTCTGCGCGGCGGCGGGGAGGAACGCGGCGGCGAGCGCCCAGAGGGCGGCTGCACACACGACGCTGGCCTTCATCTCGTGCTTCCTTGTGTCCGGTGAGGGGCCGCGAGCGGGCGCGGTTGCTTGCCCCGCCGCGATGGGTGGGGGTATGTTAGCGCGGACGGATAAACGCATCGTCCTCCCCGGATCAACTCGCCGTCATCCCAGCGGTATGCTCTCCCTGAAGCTGTTCGGCGGCGCCTCGCTGGTGAACGCCGAGGGCCCGGTCGCCGGCCCCGCCGCACAGCGCCACCGCCTGGCGCTCCTCGCGCTGCTCGCCACCGCTCCCGAGGGGAAGGCGAGCCGCGACCGCCTCATCGGCCATCTCTGGCCGGAGAGCGACGACGCCGCGGCGCGCCGCCTCCTGAACGTCGCCCTGCACGCGCTTCGCAAGCAGCTGGGTGAAGATGCGCTGGTCTCCCTGGGCGACGACGTGCAGCTCCGGTCCGCCGTGGTGCACAGCGACGTGGGGCGCTTCCGCGCGGCGCTGGAGGCGGGGGACCGCCGCGTCGCGGCGGAGCTCTACGCCGGCCCGTTTCTGAACGGGTTCCACCTGGGTGGGGCGGGGGAGTTCGACCGCTGGGCCGAGGGGGTGCGCGACGGGCTGGCCCGCGCCTACCTGGAGGTGCTGGAGGCGCTGGCGGAGGACGCTGCGGCGGCGGGCGACCCCCGGGCCGCCGTGGCGTGGTGGCGCCGCCTGGCCGCGGAGGAGCCGCTCAACGCGCGGGTGGCACTGCGGCTCATGGAGGCGCTGGAG
>DASYWD010000468.1 GCA_035936415.1 Longimicrobiaceae bacterium | reverse complement strand
CCCCCCCCCCCCCCTCCTTCCACGTCTGCTTTCCGCGGCGGGGCTACTCCGGCGCGGTGCGTCCCGCGCCGAAGACGGCCGCCGCCAGGGAGAGCCCCAGGGCCAGCAGCGCCGCCCAGGCCGCCTTGCTGGCGGCGTTCGCCGCCTGCTCCGCCGTCTGGCCGGCCTGCTGCTGCAGGTCCTGCGCGGTGGAGGAGATCTGCCCACGGGCGTTGGCCGCGGCCGTCTCGACCCGCGTGGCGACCCGCTCCGCCTCGGCCCGGCTCATCCCGGTGCGCGCGGCGATCACGTTGGTGAGGTCCTGGCGGTCCACGTTCCCCGCGGTGGCGCGGATGCGCCCGGTGAGCTCCTGCGCGAGCGCCTGGTTGTCGGTGCCTCCGGTGGCCTGCCCCTGCACGGCGCCCGCCTGCTGCCGCAGGCTGTCCGGCTGGAGCGCCGGGTCGCCGGTCTGCTGCAGCGTGGTCTCGATCTCCCGCTGGAGCGCGCCGAAGTCGAGGCCTCCGGACTGGTTCACCGCCGCCGCCCCGAGCTGTCCCACCGAGCCGGCGACCCCGCCCGCCGCCGCGGCGGCGGTGCGGCTCAGCACGTCGAAGACCCCGCCCAGGAGCCGCCCCGCTCCCATCGAGACGAGGTAGAGCGCCAGCAGGGTCGAGAGGCTCCACATGAGGACGCCGTGCAGGCGCCCGTCCCCGCGGGTGAGCACGCCGGCGAGCCGGCCGGTCGTGAGCCCCCCGATGAAGAGGCTGACCACCGCCGTGAGCACGAACCAGGCGATCACGCCGATCCCGAGCGCGCGCACCGAGTCGCCCTGCCCGGGGTCGAAGGCGACCAGGCCGATCGCCATTCCCAGGAGCGAGAGCACCATCTGCAGCGCCGTCGCGACCACGAAGCCGGCGAAGATCGCCCCCCAGCTGAGACGGAACCCCGTCCGCTCCACGACCGCGTCCCTGGGGCCCACCGAGATGTCCGCCATTTCGTCCTCCCTTGCCGGTTGCGATTGCCTCCGCCGGACGGGAGACGAGGCATCTCTCCGCCCGGAGCTGAGTTCCACAAACCTTCTACGCAGTCGGGCGCAACTTCCGAGCCGGGCGCGGCCCACGCGCCCGCCGGGGACGCCGTGGCGCGCATCGTGCCCGGCCGAATTCCGGTTTCCGGAGACTCCAACCCGACCGAGGACCATGGACATTCGCGAGCATGACCTTCCCGGCGTCGGGAAGAAGTTCGCCTGCGCCACCGACGCGGGCGACCGGCTGACCGTCATCATCCACAACACCGGCGCGCGCGAGATCTACTTCTTCGAGCGGGGGGAGGACTTCCCGCACGCCGCGGTGCGCCTGGAGGACGCGGAGGCGCGGAAGCTGGGCGCCGTCCTCGGGGGTGCCTACTTCCAGCCCGCCACCGACGAGTCGATGGAGATGGTGCTGGGACAGCTCTCGGTGGAGTGGATGAAGGTGGAGCCGCCGTCGCCGCTCGCCGGGAAGACGCTGGCGCAGGCCGCCGTGCGCGAGCGCACCGGGGCGAGCGTCATCGCGGTGCTGCGGCAGGGGAAGGCGATCCCCAACCCGCAGCCCGACCAGGAGATCGCGGCCGGGGACACGCTGATGGTGATCGGCGACCGCGAGCAGGTGACGCGCTTCGGAGGGTTGCTCCGGGGACGGAACGCGGACTGAGGGGCGGCCATGGAGCACGGAGGCTTTCTCCTCGGCGCGGGCGTCATCCTGGGGGCCCTCGCGCTCGCGGGGCTGCTCTTCCGCTTCCTGCGGCAGTCGGTGATCCCCGCCTTCATCCTGCTGGGGATGGCGGTGCGCCCGTGGGCCGTCGACGAGCACCTGGTGGAGTCGGTGGCCACGCTGGGGGTGGTGCTCCTCCTCTTCTTCATGGGGCTGGAGTTCTCGCTGGGGGCGCTGCTGCGCAACCGGCGGCGGATCGTCCGCAACGGCGCCATCGACCTGGCGGTGTGCTTCCCGGCCGGCTTCGTGGCCGGGGTGGCGATGGGGTGGGGAATCCGCGGCGGGCTGCTGCTGGCCGGCGCGTTCTACATCTCGTCCAGCGCCATCATCGCCAAGAGCGTGATCGAGATGCAGCGCTCCGCCAACCCGGAGGTCGAGGCGGCGCTGGGGGTGCTGGTGTTCGAGGACCTGTTCATCGCCCTCTTCCTGGCGGTGCTGGCGGGCGCGGTGCTGGTCCCGGAGCCGGACGCATTGGGGATGGCCTGGGGCGTGGGGAAGGCGCTCCTCTTCTTCGGGGCGGTGGTGCTCGTGGCACTCCGGGCCCGGCCGCTCCTGGACCGCGCGTTCGACGTGGAGAGCGACGACCTCTTCCTTCTCCTTTCCGGCTCGGTGGTGCTGCTCCTGTCCTGGGCGGCGCTGGCGGCGGGGCTCTCGGAGGCGATCGGCGCCTTCCTGGCCGGGCTGGCCCTGGCGGAGACGGCGCACCGCGAGCGCGCGGAGCGGCTCTTCGCGCCGCTGCAGGGCCTGTTCGCGGCCGTGTTCTTCCTGGGGTTCGGCCTCTCCATCGACCCCGGGGAGTTCGCCGACGTCTGGGCGCACGCCCTGGCGCTGACGCTCCTGGGCGTGGCGCTCAAGGTCGCGGCCGGGTGGTGGATCGGGCAGCGCGACGGCCTGAGCCCCCGCGCCTCGCTTGCGCTGGGCCTCACGCTCGTCCCCCGCGGCGAGTTCTCCATCGTCCTGGCGGGGATCGCCGCCGCGGCCGGGTACGGAGAGCTGGCCGCCCTGGTGGCGCTCCTGGTGCTGGCCCTCTCGCTGGTGGGGACCGCCGCCATGACCTTCGCCCCGGAGATCGGCCGCCGCGCCTTCCCCCGCCGCGCCGAGCGCGGCCTGCAGGACCGCGGCTTCTCCCCGGACCTGGCAGGCTTCGACCCGAAGTAACGGAGGGGACAAGGGACCGGGGCCCCGTGCGTACGCGCCCGCTCGGCAGGGTGCCGCCGGTGACGATGTCAGATGTGTTCCCGCAGCCAGGCGGCTACGGCTGCCTCGGTCATGCGGACCTTCTCGTCCGCAACCGCCATCGTGACCTGGTAGAGCTCGACTCCGGGGACGTGAAGCGGGTGGCCGTTGATCGCGAGGAAGACGAGCATCGCGGCCACCGCCGTCCGCTTGTTCCCATCCGCGAACCCCTGCGACTGCGCGAAGGCGTACAGGTACGCCGCGGCGAGCTCGGCGAGATCGACCTCGTCCCCACCGTAGAGGTACCGGTTTCTCGGGCGGTTCAGCGCGGATTCCACGACGCCCCGGTCGAGGATGCCGGGACGCCCGCCAAAACGCTCCAGCTGCTGCTCGTGGAGCAGCTGGAGCGTTTTGAGGCTGATCCATTTGGGCTCGGGGATCACCGGGCGAGCGCGGCGAACACCTCCCTGTACTCGTCCATGATCTCCTCGTGCGCGCGGAGCGCCTCGGCCACATCGGGGTCGTAGGGAAGCACGTGGTACCCGCCCATCCCGTCCTCGACCCAGTAGAGCTCTCCACCGGGCTGCAGCCCCATCTTCCGGGTGGCCTCGGTCGGAACCGTCGTCGTGATCGACCCGCCCTGCGCGCGGGTCCTGCTCGTCAGCGTCGCCATCCCTCCCTCCTGGGTCTGAGTGGTGCCTGAAAGATGTGCAACTTTAGTTGCACCGTCAAGCAGACGGGGGATAAGCCGGCTACGGAAACGGCGCCCCCGCCCGACCTCCGCACCTCGCACCTCGCACTCCCGCACTTCGTCTGTGGCCCACCCCTTGCGGCCCGCCGCGGCGTTCGCAGCCGACCAGCCAATCCGACAGCCAGGGACGCAGATGCCGCCGAGGATCGACGCCAGCCGGAAGATCGTGATCGAAGACGTGTACCCGGAGCTCGACTGCGGGCGCTACGCCGTGAAGCGGGAGGTGGGGGACGTGGTGGAGGTGCGGGCCGACATCTTCAAGGAGGGGCACGACGCCATCGCCGCGGCGGTGCGCTACCGCACCGAGCGCGAGACGGAGTGGCGCGAGGCGTCCATGCGCTTCCTGGACAACGACCGCTGGGGCGGCTCGTTCCCCGTCACGGAGAACGTCCGCTACCTGTTCACGGTGGTGGCGTGGACGGACGCCTTCGGCACCTGGGCCTCCGACACGCGCAAGAAGTACGACGCCGGGCAGGACGTGGCGAGCGAGCTGCTGGAGGGGGAGGCGCTGATCCGCGCCGCGGCCGGGCGGGCGGAGGGGACCGAGCGGGAGCGGATCGAGTCGTACCTGCGCGGCGTGGCCGAGGGGACGCAGGCGGAGCGGGTGGCGGAGGCGCTGGACGCGGGGCTGCTGGAGCTCATGGAGCGCTGGCAGGAGCGCTCGGACCTGACGAGCTACGAGCGCGAGCTCCCGGTGCAGGCCGACCGGGTGGCGGCGCGCTTCGCGGCCTGGTACGAGCTGTTCCCGCGCTCCATGTCGGACGACCCGGCGCGCCACGGCACGTGGGACGACGTGATCGCCAAGCTCCCCTACGTGCGCGACATGGGGTTCGACGTGCTGTACTTCCCGCCCATCCACCCCATCGGCCTGCAGTTCCGCAAGGGGAAGAACAACACGCTGAACGCGGGGCCGGACCAGCCGGGCTCCCCCTACGCCATCGGGAGCGAGGAGGGGGGGCACAAGGCCATCCACCCGGAGCTGGGGAGCGAGGACGACTTCCGCCGCATGGTGGAGGCGGCGCGCGAGCACGGGCTGGAGATCGCGCTGGACTTTGCCATCCAGGTGTCGCCGGACCACCCCTACGCGAAGGAGCACCCGAGCTGGTTCTACGTCCGGCCGGACGGCACCATCAAGTACGCGGAGAACCCGCCCAAGAAGTACCAGGACATCTACCCGCTCAACTTCTACGGCGAGGACTGGCAGGAGCAGTGGGAGGAGTGGCGGGACGTCATCCTGCACTGGGTGGAGCGGGGGGTGAAGATCTTCCGCGTCGACAACCCGCACACCAAGCCGGTGCAGTTCTGGGAGTGGATGATCCGCGAGGTCCAGCGCGAGCACCCGGAGACCATCTTCCTCTCCGAGGCGTTCACGCGCCCCAAGATGATGCGCGCCCTGGCGAAGGCGGGGTTCACGCAGAGCTACACCTACTTCACCTGGCGCAACTTCAAGGGCGAGATCACGGAGTACTTCACGGAGCTCACGCAGGGGCCCATGCGGGAGTACTTCCGCGGCAACCTGTTCCCCAACACGCCGGACATCCTCCCCGAGTTCCTGCAGCACGGCGGGCGCCCCGCGTTCATGATCCGGGCGGTGCTGGCGACCACGCTCTCGTCGGTGTACGGGATCTACTCCGGCTTCGAGCTGTGCGAGAACACGCCGCTCGCCCCCGGGAAGGAGGAGTACCTGAACTCGGAGAAGTACGAGATCAAGGCGTGGGACTGGGACCGGCCGGGGAACATCCGCCCGCTCATCACCCGGCTGAACGCCGTGCGCCGCGCCAACCCCGCACTCCAGGAGTACGACAACCTGCGCTTCTACGGGGCGGACGACGACCACGTGCTCTTCTACGGCAAGGCCACGCCCGACCGGAGCAACATCATCTTCATGGCGGTGAACCTGGATCCCTTCCAGGCGCACGAGGCCACGCTCTGGTTCCCGCTGGACGTCATGGGGATGGGGCCGCACGACCCCTGGGAGGTGGAGGAGCTGCTCACCGGCGAGCGCCACTTCTGGCAGGGCTCAGGGCAGCGGGTCCGGCTGGACCCCGGCGCGCCGGCCCGGATCTACCGGGTGCGCGCGTGGCGCAGCTCCGAGCACGACTTCGACTACTTCATGGAGCCCACGCTGGTGCAGGTGCCCTGACGGGATGGTTCCCGCGGGCACGGAACGGGCCCGCGCCCCGGACGGGACGCGGGGCCGTGGCGCGCCCGAAGGCGGCTCAGTGCGTGAACCAGGCCGTGTCCCGGCCCTGCGCGCCGAGATTGTCGGTGACGTACAGGTTCACCTCGCAGGTGTCGCCCATGCGGACGTCCACCGTGTAGGTGCTGCTGTAGCCGTCCGGGACGTAGACGCAGCTGGAGCTCCAGTAGTAGCTCGCGATGCTGCCGTCCGGGTCGTACGAGTTGACCCCGGTGAGGTAGTGCCGCAGCACCTCATGGCCGTTGACGATCATCGGCTTGGCCCGCGTCAGCTCCAGCACCGCCACGGGCGCCTGGTTCGACATGGCCGTGACCTGGAGCCGTGCGGCCCCGGGCGCAGCGGTGGGGGTGGCGTCGCAGGCGGAGAGGGTGGCAACGGCGGTCAGGGCGGCCATCCAGGTGAAGCGCCTCATCGTTCCTCCGGGGTACAGGGCTCCGGCTGCCGTGCATCCGCCGGGAATGGCGTCTGCCGTTCTCCCTGCAGCCGGTATGTCCCAATGTGCGCCGCCGTGCGCGTGGTGTCAATACATGTCTGCAGATGTATGTCAGCCTGTCCGATACGCAGCGGGGCGGCGCCTCCCGCGGGA
>DASYWD010000467.1 GCA_035936415.1 Longimicrobiaceae bacterium | reverse complement strand
GGGCCCCCCCCGGTTCACTTCTGCGATCGACTCTCCCCGCTCAGCCTGCGCAGTTGGCCTGCGGGTTGGCGAGGCACTCCTGCGTCGGCAGGGGGAGGAACGTGAAGGTGGGCCTGCGGTCGACGAACTGCCCGAGCCGCCGCAGGTCCTCCCAGCGCAGCCCCTGCATGTACAGCTCGTACCGCCGCTCGTAGGCGATCTGCCGGAGGAGCGCGGCCTGCGTGCTCAGCTCCGCCGCCGTCTTCGGCGGCAGCGCGGCCACCGGCTCGTTCAGCGCGGAGGTGGACTGCGTCCGCACCTGGTTGATGAGGGCCAGCGCCTGGGCGAAGTTGGCGGCCCCGCCGAGACGGACGAGCGCCTCCGCCTTGATGAGCCGCATCTCGTCCGGAAGGTACACGGGGTACGGATCGTTCTTCCCCGAGTACTGCCGGAGCGCGAAGAGGAGAGTGTCCCGCGGGTTCGCGGCCGGGCTCACGGACGGGTCCAGCCAGTACGTGGGGCGCCGGTCCCCCGCCTCCGCCTCCTTCGCGAAGCTCTGCAGCCCCGCCGTGTAGCGCGCCACGAAGGAGTAGTTGTAGATCGGGTTGATGGTGGGGTCCGGGTACAGGAGGAGCGACAGCCGCGCCAGGTTGACCCGGTCGGCCGCCGCGATCGCCTGCTGGTGCTGCCCGGTGAACAGATAGTACCGGGCCAGCAGGGCGTTGATGGTGTTCTCGAGGTCGAACGCGGAGGGAACCACGCGCGACCGGAAGCCGGCCAGCTCCGCGGCGGAGACGCCCGCCAGGTCTGCGCGGGCGGACTCGAGCAGCGCGATGGCCTCGTTGAAGGCCGCCATCCGGTCCTTGAGCGGGGCTCCGCCCGGTGCGGCGTCCGTGGCCACCCGGTCGTACTGCTGGGCGATGGCCCCGATGGACATCGCCTTGAACGTCTTCGCCAGCGCGACGATCCCCGTCTCCAGCCCGCGTCCGAGACCCACCTGCGGGGCGTTGTTGATCAGCAGGTTGGCGCTGCGGATCACCCGGAAGGCGGCGGCGTAGGGCGCTTCCACCACGCCGAAGGAGGCGTCGAGCCCCTCGCCGGTCAGGAGCGAGATGTCCGCGGTGAGCGCCCGCGTCTGCGTGCCCCACTCGTCGGTGACCAGGGCGGGGGCCCGCACGAAGGTGAGCACCGAGCTCGCGTACTGGCCCTGCATCCCGACCGCCAGGGCGATGATCCCCTCGGGGTTGTTGACCACCTCCTCCTCGACGGGGGAGTTGGGATTGGTGAGGTCCAGCTCGCACCCGGTCCCCGCGAGTGCCGCGGCGAGGAGGGCGATCCCGAAGCGGATGCGCATGGAGGTCGCTCCAGTCTTGGTTCTCAGGTGTCGTTGCATCTCTCGGGGCCTCTCAGAAGGTCAGGTTCAGGCCCACGGCGACGCTCCGGGGGATCGGCGTGGTCGCGAAGTCCACCCCTCGGGCCACGGTGCTCGCCGAGAAGAGGTTGATCTCCGGGTCCAGCCCGGAATAGTCGGTCCAGGTGTACAGGTTGCGCCCCGCCACGCGGATGTCGGCGTCCTCGGCGCGCATCCGGCGCGCCCAGGCCGCGGGGAAGCGGAAGCGGAGCGCGACCTCGCGCAGCTTCACGAAGCTCCCGTCCTCGATGTACTCCTCGTAGAGGTTGATCCGGGTGGAGTTCCGGGCGAAGGTCCCCGCCACGGTGTCGCCCGTGATCTCCCGCTCCACCACCTTCGCGGAGCCGAAGAACTCGGAGATGCGGCGGGAGAAGTTGGCCACGTCGTTGCCGAACCGGCCGTCGAACAGGACGCTGAGCTCGACGTTGTCCCCGAGCGTGAGGCTGTTGGACAGCGCCGCGGTGAAGTCCGGGCTGGGATCGCCGATGATCTTGTTGGCGAAGCGGTTCGTCCGCGGGTCCCGCGCCCGTACCGGGAGCCCGGCGGCGTCGTACTTTATGCTCCCGTCCGGGTTGCGCACGTAGTACCCGCCGTAGAACACCCCCACCGGGTGCCCCTCCACCACCGCGTTCAGGTAGCCGACCACGAGGGTGTCGGCGCTGGTCTGGAGCTGCTCCACGCGGTTGCGGTTCGCGGAGTAGGTGAGGCGCGAGCTCCAGCCGAAGGCGTCACGCTGCAGGTTCACGGTGCTCAGCGAGATCTCGACTCCGCGGTTCGTGAGCACCCCGATGTTCTGGAACTGGGTGGCGTATCCCGCGCTGAGCGGAAGCGGCGCGCCGAGCACCAGGTTGTCCGTCTCCTGGTCGTAGAAGGTGAACTCGAGCGAGGCGCGGTCCCCGAAGAACCCCGCGTCGAATCCGGCCTCGATCTCCCGCTGCCGCTCGGGGCGCAGGTTCGGATTCCCGAGGGTGGAGCTGGGAAGCCGCCCAGGGCGTCCCGCGTACGAGGTGTTGAAGGTGTTGTTGAAGCGGGTGTATGCGCCCGGCGGCTGCCCGCCCGTCTGCCCGTACGCCGCACGGAGCCGGAGGGTGGAAACGATGCCGCTGATCGGGGAGTTGCTCCAGAACGACTCCCGGTCCACCACGTAGGAAGCACCCAGGCGCGGGAACAGCTGCCAGCGCTCGTCTTCACCGAAGGCCGAGGACGCTTCCACGTTGAGGCCGCCGGTGAGGAACAGGCGGTCGCCGATCCCCAGGCGCTCCTGGAGGAAGCCGCCGACCGTGGTGAACTCGGTGATCCCCTGCGAGGCGAACTGGGTCGCCCCGCCGACCACGGTCTGTCCCACGTTGAGGTCCGTCGCACCCGCGCGGATCACGTTGTCGCGATCGGAGGTGTGCCGGAACCCGGCCGTGCTGGTGAGCTGCAGGGCCGGGGAGACGTCCAGCTCGTAGTTCGCCGTCAGGTCGTTGTTGTACTTGCGGGCGAAGCGGATCGGGTTCTGGATCGACCCGCTGAAGTTCGGCCCGGTGGAGAAGGTCGGCTGGAGGTAGGTGTTCTCCTCGCGAGCGTCGTCCAGGCCGAACAGGTAGTTGATGGTCAGGTTGGAGAGCGGAGAGAGCGTGGCCTGGAAGCTCCCGATGAAGCGGTCCACGTTCTGGTCGGCCCGGAAGTCCTGGAGCACGGCCAGGGGGTTGGCGCCCAGGAGCGGGTTGTAGGGGAACCGCCCCTGGTTGGGGTCGAAGGCCGGGTTGAAGGACGTCGGCGTGAAGATCACGCTGGTCAGCACGCCCTGGGTCTGCTCGCCCTCCGGGATGTAGTTGGTCCGGGACTGGACGTAGCTCGCGTTGACCCCCACCTCCAGCAGGTCGGAGATCCGCTGGGTGATCTTGGCGCGTCCGTTGATCTTGGAGTGGTCGGTCGCGCGCAGGACGCCCTGGTCGTCCACCCAGCTCCCGGACAGGTAGTAGCTGGTCCCCTCGTTGCCGCCCGAGACGGAGAGCTGGTTGGTGGTGCCGCGCCCGGTGCGGAAGATCTGGTCCTGGATGTCGAAGCGCTCCACCGGGTCGCCCACCTTCTTGGCCAGCCCCGCCGCCACGTCACCCGCCCCGGCCCGCGGCAGCATGATGAGGTCGTACCGCTCCGGGGCCTCGCTCACGGATGCTTCCGTGCGGAAGGAGATCTGCGGCTTCCCCTGGCGTCCGCGCCGGGTGAAGATCTGGATCACCCCGTTGTTGGCACGGGAGCCGTAGAGCGCCGCCGCGGCAGCGCCCTTGAGCACCTCGATCCGCTCCACGTCGCCCGGGGCGATGTCGGAGAGCCGGTTGCTCAGGGCTGCGCCCTGCCGGCCCGCGTTCGCGCCGATGCTGATGAGGGCGTCCGAGTTGTTGTCGACGATGACGCCGTCGATCACGATCAGGGGATCGGAACCGCCCAGGATGGAGCTGGTCCCGCGCAGCCGGATGCTCACCCCCCCCCCGGGCTGTCCGGAGTTCTGGGTGATCTCAGCGCCCGTGATCTTCCCCTGCAGCGCCTTGTCCACGGAGGTGGCGGCGGGTGCCTGGTTCACCGCCTCGCCCGAGACGCTGGCGACCGTGTTCCCGACCTGCCGCCGCTCGGTCGCGACGCCCGCGCCCGTGACGACGATCCCCTCCAGCTCGACGACGCCGGCCTCGAGCGTGACGGGCGCGACCTGCACCGCCCGATCCGCCCCGAGCGTCAGCTGGCGCGTCACGTCGGAACGCCCCAGTGCGGAGAACGCGAGCGTGTAGCTTCCGGGATCGACGGGCGCCGCCAGCGTGTACCGGCCCTGCTGGTCCGTGACCGTCCGGATCTGAGCGGCGCGGAAGCTCGCGGCGCGGAGGGTCACGGTGACCCCCGCCACGGGCTGGGCGCTGGCGTCCACCACCGTCCCCTGGATGGTGTACGGCGTTCCTTGCGCCTGCGCCTCCGTGCCGGCCAGCAGGCCCGCGCAGAGGAGCAGGGCCGCGCCGATCGTTCGGCGCAGACGAGATTGATGCATCGGGAGCCTCCTGTGTGGAGTGGCCCCCCCCCGCTCCCGCCGTTGCGGCGGGGCGTACGGTAGGGGAGCGGAAGCCGCACCGGGTGTCTCCAGGATCATGGCAGCGAGACGGGATCGGTGCGTGTAGCTGTTGTATACGGCGTGGAATGGAGGAAAGCAAGCGCCATCTGCGGTTCTTCACGCCACCGCGCGCTCATCCCCAGCGCGGGCGCGCGAGCAGGATCCCGGTGGAGCGGCGGATTCCGGCGACGTACTCCGGGAGCGTGGAGCGGGTTACCTCCACCACTCCCCCGGAAAGAGGGGCGTGGAGCACCCGGAGGACGCCGCCGCGGTCGCGGTACGCGAACGCGGAGTGCGTCACGTCCAGCCCCTCGATGGTCGTGGCGAAGGCGAGCACGTCGCCGGTCTCGATCCGGCCGGACACGGCGGGGATCCCGGCCGTGGGGACCACGTGGCGCGGCCGGCCGTCCAGGCTCCGCTCCATCGCCGCGATGGCGCGGAACACCTCGTCGTTCGCGAGGGCGGGATAGCTCTCCCGGTGCTCCGTCATGAAGCGGAGCGGCCGGTTGTCCGGCCTCCCGCCCAGCTCCGCCCCCAGCTCGCGAGCGAGCCCACGCCGAGCGTTGTCCGAGATCCACTCGCTGAAGTAGTGCAGGCGCGACACGTATCCCTCGCGGACCCCGCCCCGGTACCGCATCCGCTCCATCTCGCGCCCGAAGGCGTCCCAGAGGGCTTCGCCCCGCGCGCCTGCCCCGGCGGCGACCCGCGCGACGGCCAGGCAAGACTCCACCAGCGACACGCAGTCGAAGCGGGTCAGAGAGAGCGTGAGCGGCTCCGTGCGCACCGGGCTCCCCCCGGCCTTGAGGTACGCTTCCAGGGTGAACGCCTCGTACGGCGTCCCCACGGCCAGCTCCCCCACCCGCACAGCCGCCCGCCCGAGCGGCGCTCCCCGCTCGGCGAGCCCCTCCGCGCGGAGCACGCGCACCCACTCCTCCAGCCGCGCCAGGTCCTCCGGGG
>DASYWD010000466.1 GCA_035936415.1 Longimicrobiaceae bacterium | reverse complement strand
GCCGCGCCGGAAGCCTCGCTGCGCGAGGAGCTGCTCTCCACCGAGGCCGGGCCCCGGCGCCGGGCGCGCCTGGAGGGGCACGTGCGCGAGCAGGTGGCCCGCGTGCTCCGGCTCGCCCCCGCGCGCGTGGAGGCGGACCGGCCTCTCCGCGCCCTGGGGCTGGACTCGCTCATGGCGATCGAGCTGCGCAACCGGCTGGAAGCGTCGCTCGGCGTCCCCGTCCCCGCGACGGCCATCTGGAACTATCCCACGGTGGGCGCGCTGGTCCCCTTCCTGGCGCAGCGGATGGAGGTGCCGCTGGAAGGGACTTCTCCACCCGCGGCTTACGGCATCATCGCCGTCCCCGCCGCCCGGGAGGACGGGGCCGCGCTCGCGGTGGAGGCGATCACCGACGAGGAGGCGGAGGCGATGCTGCTGGACGAGCTGGACTCCCTGGACATGGTGGGCGGATGAGCGCGCCCACGAACGCGCCGGAGACGGCGCAGGCCCCGGCGGCGCTGTCGCCGCTGAAGCGCGCGCTCCTGGCCGTGCAGGAGATGCGCGGCCGGATCGAGCGGATGGAGCGCGAGCGCGCCGAGCCGCTGGCCGTGGTGGGGATGGGGTGCCGCTTCCCGGGCGGGGCCGACGATCCCGACCGCTTCTGGGAGCTGCTGCGCGAGGGCTTCGACGCCGTGCGCGAGATCCCGGCCGACCGCTGGGACGCGGACGCCCTGTACGACGCGGACCCGGACGCCGCCGGGAAGCTTTCCACCCGCTGGGGCGCGTTCCTGGACGGGGTGGACCGCTTCGACCCCGACTTCTGGGGGATCGCCCCGCGCGAGGCGGCGCGGATGGACCCGCAGCAGCGGATCCTGCTGGAGGTGGCGTGGCGGGCACTGGAGGACGCCGGGCTCCCTGCCGAGCGCCTGGCCGGGAGCCGCACGGGGGTGTTCGTGGGGGCGCACAACCACAGCACCGACTACGCGCGGATGCAGTTCGCCGATCCCGAGGGGGTGGACACCTACACCGGGACGGGGACCTCGCACGCGGTGCTGGCGGGGCGGCTGGCGTACCTGCTGGACCTGCGCGGCCCCAGCGTCTGCGTGGACACGGCGTGCTCGTCGTCGCTGGTGGCCGTGCACCTGGCCTGCCGCAGCCTGCGCGAGCGCGAGAGCGACCTGGCCGTCGCCGCCGGGGTCAACCTGATCCTGGCTCCGGACTTCACGCTGGCCGCCACGCGGATGAAGATGCTCTCCGCCGACGGGCGCTGTAAGACCTTCGACGCGGCGGCGGACGGGATCGTGCGCGGCGAGGGGTGCGGGGTGGTGGTCCTGAAGCGGCTCTCGGACGCGCTCCGCGACGGCGACCGCATCCGCGCCGTGATCCGCGGCTCGGCCATCAACCAGGACGGGCACACCAACGGGCTCACCGCCCCCAGCGGGCTGGCGCAGCGCGAGGTGGTCCGCGCCGCGCTGGCGGATGCGCGGCTGGAGCCGTGGCGGGTGGGCTACGTGGAGACGCACGGCACCGGGACCGCGCTGGGCGACCCCATCGAGGTGGAGGCGCTGGCGGAGACGGTGGGCGCCCCCGCGGAGGGGGCCGGGCCCTGCGTGCTGGGCGCCGTGAAGACCAACCTGGGCCACACGGAGGGCGCGGCCGGGATCGCCGGGCTCGTCAAGGCGGTGCTCTGCCTGGAGCGCGGCGAGGTCCCCACGAACCTGCACTTCGGCGCGCTGAACCCGCACGTGGCGCTGGGCGGGACCCGCCTGGAGCTGGCCTGCGGCCCCCGCCCGTGGCCGCGCGGCTCCGCGACGCGCGTGGCCGGCGTCAGCTCCTTCGGCTGGTCCGGGACCAACGCCCACCTGGTGCTGGAGGAGGCGCCGGAGCCGGCGGGGCCCGCTGCCGTCCAGGAGGTGGAGCCGCGGAAGGAGGCCGGTGCGGTGCTCCTCCCCGTGTC
>DASYWD010000465.1 GCA_035936415.1 Longimicrobiaceae bacterium | reverse complement strand
GGCGCCGCGCGGACCCCTCGTTCAGGATCCCGTCCTGCTGGATCCCCAGCGGGTTGACGTAGAACGCGAACGCCCGGCGCCGGTCCAGGAACGTGTCGAGGAGGATCTGCACGTGGTCGTCGCGCAGGATCCTGTCGCGTTCGGCCAGCGACGAGCGGATGCGCGAGGGGTCCTTCGCGAAGGCGTGCACGCCGACGTAGAGGGCCTGGGGCGTGTAGAAGACGCGCACCTCGGTGCGCTCCGAGGCCGGGGCGCCCTCCACCGGCTCGGTCTGCGTGAAGCCGGTCAGCAGCGCCGCGCGCGACCAGACCTCCTCGTCCAGGCTGCCGTCGATGCGCACCGCCGCCTCCGCCACGCGAGGGAGCTGCACCGCGAGCTGCCGCTCCGCCCCGCGGTACTCGCCGCCGTCGGTCGGATTCGGGTGGGGTGCGGCATGGAGCGCGGTGGCGAGGAGTGCGAGCGAATATACGTTCATCGAGGGGGCCGAGTATCCTGTAAGGCGAGACGGGAGCCGAAGATAACGTGAAACCCCGTCCACAGGGAGTCCCCCCGGAGACGTCCCCCGGCCGCCCTCAGGCCGCCCTCGCCCCCCGCCCGCGGCAGTTGTCGCAGGCGCTGCACCGGTCCGTGGCCTGCGAATCCCCGAAGTAGCGGAGCAGGTCGCCGCGGCGGCACCGGCCGGTCTCGGCGTAGGCCATGATGCGCGCGAGCCTCGCCATCTCGCGCACGCGGCGCTGCTCCAGCTCGTCGTACGGGAGCGGAAGGCGGGCCGGGTCCAGCTTCGGCTGGAGGAGGCGGGTGCCCGCTTCCTCCTCCTCCCAGGTGAGGATCCCCTCCTCCTGGAGCCGCTTGAGCGACCTGCGTACGGTCTTGATCTCGCCCTGGATGCTCGCCAGGTCGCGCGCCCGGACCCAGCTCCCCCGGTACAGGCGCTTCCCCCCGCCCATCTTCCAGAGCTCGCGCAGGACGTGGAGGTCGTCGAGCCGCCGGTCGCCCTGCAGGATGTCGCGGATCTGCTCCGGGCCCTTGCGGACCACGATGAAGAAGGCCGCCGTCCTGCGGGTGGTGTGATGCACGATCCCCGCCCGGTGGAGCACCCGCAGGCAGTGGCTCAGCGGGTTGGCGACCGGCCACTCCATGCGGCGGGCCAGCTCGGCCTGGGTGATGGCGAGCGTGCCGTCCGCCTCCACGTTCTCACGGAGCGCGTGGTACACGGCGACGTACCACGACCGGGTGGGGTGCGTCAGCGCGAGGAGGAACTCGTGCGTGCTCGCGTCCTTGGGGGAGTACAGCATGACGCACTCCGCCGGGCGCCCGTCGCGCCCCGCGCGTCCCCCCTCCTGGTAGTAGCTCTCGATGGTGCTCGGGAAGTTGTAGTGGACCACCTTGCGGACGTCGCTCTTGTCGATCCCCATCCCGAAGGCGTTGGTCGCCACCACGACGCGGGCCTCGGAGCTCATGAAGCGCTCCTGCAGCGCGGCCCGCTCCCGGGTCCCCTTCCCCGCGTGGTACGCGATGGCCGGGAGCCCCCGCTCGTTCAGCAGGTCGGCCACCTGGTCGACCGTCTTCTGCGTGGACGCGTAGACGATGGCGCTCCCGGGCACGCCCCGGAGCTCGCGCACCAGCGCCTCCGCCTTCTCGTCCTCCGTCTCCACCCGCACGACGCGCCAGGCCAGGTTGGGCCGGTCGAAGGGGAAGAGGTGCAGGGCGGGATCGTCCAGCTCCAGCCCCCGCACGATGTCCTCGCGGACCTGGGGGGTGGCCGTCGCGGTCACCGCCAGGACGGGGGGGTGGCCCAGCAGGGTCCGCTGGTGCCCCAGGCGCATGTAGGCGGGGCGGAAGTCGTGGCCCCAGACGGAAAGGCAGTGCGCCTCGTCGATCGCGAAGAGGCTCACGTCCACCCGCCGGATCCGCTCGCAGAAGGTGGGGCTGTCGAAGCGCTCAGGGGCCACGTAGAGGAGCTTGACCTCGCCGTCCTCCGCCATGAGGAGGCGCTTCTCCGCCTGGCGCGGCGTGAGCGTGGAGTTGATGAACTCCGCCGGGACGCCCTTCGCCTTGAGGCTCTCGATCTGGTCCTGCATGAGCGAGATGAGCGGAGACACCACCAGCGTCACCCCGGGGAGGAGCATGGCGCTCGCCTGGTAGATGACGCTCTTCCCGGCCCCCGTCGGGAGCACGGCCAGGACGTCCCGGCGCTCCAGCACGGAGGCGATGACCTCGCGCTGGCCCGGGCGGAAGTCGCCGTGTCCCCAGTAGCGCCGCAGGACGCGGCGCGCGTGCTCCACCGTGGGCTGCTCCGGCAGCAGCAGGCCGCCCTCCGTCCAGGCGGGCACCTCCTCCTCCAGCGGGAGCGGAGAGGGCCGGGAGCGCGGCGAGCGCGGGGGAGCGGTGTCGCTCTTTCCGAGCGCAGAAGATCGAGCCATGGGGGTACCACCTGACGTCCGGAGAAGGCACGGGCCCGGGCTCGCGTAAGTGCATGCGCCCGGGCACGATGGACGTCAGATTGTACCCCGCTGGGTGGTTTCGGTTTCTCTTTGGTCTACCCCGGAACGGGGTCCGTTTCCGCGGGGACGCGGATCCGCTCCAGAGCCGCGCGCATGGGCTCGGGAACCGGGGTGGGCGCGTTCGATCCGCGCTCCACGTACACGTGGACGAAGTGCCCCTGCGCGGCGGCGGTCTCCTCGCCCTCGCGGAAGATTCCGACCTCGTAGCGGACGCTGCTGGTCCCCACGTGCGCCACGCGCAGCCCCGCCTGCAGGGTGTCCGGGAAGGCGACGGGCCGGAAGAACTGGCACCCGGTCTCCACCACCAGCCCGACGACGGGGCTCCGGCCGAGCTCGAGGACCCCCGCGTCGATCAGGTAGCGGTTCACCACCGTGTCGAAGTACGAGTAGTAGACCACGTTGTTCACGTGCCCGTACGCGTCGTTGTCCATCCACCGCGTGGGGACGGTGAGGAAGTGCGCGTAGTCGCCGCGGGAATGGGGGTCCTGTCTGGGCATGTGCGCGGGGTCAGGTGTGGGGGGCGGGGGTGACCACCGCGCGCCCCAGCACGCGGCCCTCCCGCATCTCCTGCAGGAGCCGTGGGACCTCCTCCATGGGGTGGCAGGCCACCGGCAGGGGCGGCAGCGCCTGCTCCCGCACCATCTCTAGGAGCGCCCTCAGCTCCTGGAGACTCCCCGTGTACGAGCCGCGGATGGTGGCGTTCCGGAGGGGGAAGAAGTGCGTGGGGACCGCGAGCTCCCCGCCGAAGAGCCCCACGATCACCAGCGTCCCGTTCTTCGCCAGGACGCCCTGTCCCAGCGCCGCCGTCTCCGACGACCCGACGAAGTCGACCACGGCGGCCACCCCGCGGCTCCCGGTGCGGCGCAGCAGCTCCTCCCGCGCGTCCACCCGGCGCGAATCGAGGGTGGCGAAGTCCCCGAAGCGGCGCGCCGCCTCCAGCTTGCGCTCGTCCACGTCCACGAAGGTCACGGCGGCGGAGGTCATCGATCCCACCAGGCGCGCCGCCATCAGCCCCAGCCCCCCCGCCCCGACGATCACCAGCTCCTCGTCGGGGTCCAGCGGGAGCGTCTTGCGCAGGGCGCTGAACGCGGTCAGCCCCGCGCAGGCGTAGGAGCACGCCTCCGCGGGCGGGAGGTCCCCGATCTCCACCAGGAAGCGGGCGTCGGGCACCAGCACGTGGTCGCTGTAGCCGCCCTGGGAGAAGATCCCCAGCGAGCGCGGGGCCGCGCACATCTGCGGGCTCTCCGCGCGGCAGTGCCGGCACTCGCCGCAGCCGATCCAGGGGTATACGAGCCGGACGTCGCCCTCCGCCGCCCCCTCCGCGGCGGGTCCGGCCGCCACCACCCGGCCCACGATCTCGTGGCCGAGCGTGAGCGGGAGCCGCACGCCGCGGTCCTTCACGTAGACGCGCCCCCGGCCGTCCTCCCCGTAGTAGCCCTCCCAGAGGTGCAGGTCGGAGTGGCACACCCCGGTCGCCAGCGTCCGGAGGAGCACCTCGCCCCCCCGCGGCTCCGGGGTGGGGGCCTCCCGCCACTCCAGGGGCTCCCCGAACTCGATCAGCTGCAGGCTCCGCATGGCCGGTGTTCATTCCTGGCGCAGGGGGAAAGGCACGGACGGGCAGGAGGCCGACGGTGGCTCCTGCCCGTGCCCGGGGACCGCCGGCCCCCGGCCGGCCCAATCGGAGATGGTGCCCGGGAGGTGGGGGGAGGCTCAGCAGGCGGTGCGTCTGTGTGAGCCCGCGCAGTCACCCCGGCCACCCAACCGGCCGGGCGAGTTTACGCACCGCCGGAGGAGCCTCCCCCCGCCGACCCCTCGCGACACCGCCGGATTCGGCGGTCAGAAGTCGTACCGGAGCCGGAGCAGAGCCAGCCGCCCGATCGCCGGCACGCCCACGAAGCTCTGGTACTTCTCGTCGAAGAGGTTGGTCACGCTGAGCTGCAGCGTGGTCCCCCGGATGCCGGGGACGCGGTACCCGAGCACGAGGTCGACCAGGGTGGCCGCCTCGACGCAGTCCCCGAGCCCCTGCTGCGGCTCCACGCAGGAGTTGCCGATGTAGACCCCCGAGTACACCGGGAAGCCGCCGACGTAGCGGCCGCGGATCTCGCCGTTGATCCCCCTGGCGTCGTCGTCGTAGCCGAGGGCGAGCGCCCCCTTCCGCTTGGGCGCGTTGAGCGCGATGGGCTGCTCGTCCGGCCCGAAGCTGAAGTAGTTGTCGCTCACGAAGGAGGCGTTCCCGGCCACCCTCCAGCGCCCCATGAGGTACTGCGCGCTCAGGTCCATCCCCGTGAGGTCCACGTTCGCGTAGTTCTTGTAGCTGATCAGGATGGGGATGCCGTCGGTGAGGATGTCGTTCTCCGCCGCGGACACCACCCCGATGGGGGTGCGCGCCACCACCCCGGCGAGGGCCGCGGCCCGCTCGGGCGCGATCCCGTTGGCCGCCAGGAACTGCGCGACCTGCGTCCCGCTCACCATCAGGAGCGGCGCGGGGGCGAAGAGCTGCGAGATGAAGTTCTCGCGCTCCAGCCGCCACAGGTCCGCCGTGACGAGGAGCCGGTTGGCGAAGAGCCCCCGGTACCCCACCTCGAAGACCTCGGAGAGCTCCGGCTCGATCCCCGGGAGGTCCTGCACCGTGCTCGGGTCGAAGGCACCGGCCTTCCCCGTCTGCGGGTTGCGGCCGATCACGGTGAAGTTCGGGTTGGCGGCGAACAGCCTCCCGGCCTCGGCCGGGGTGATCTGCCCCGTGGCCACCAGGAAGTTGATGGCCAGGCGCGAGACCACGGCCGGGTCGTACGCGATCCGCGTGCTCCCGCCGCCGTTGGCCGCCGAGTTGAAGGGCGAGCGGATGGCGAGCTGTCCGTTCGGAAGGTGGAAGTTAAAGCCCTGCGCCCCCGGCGCGATCGCCTGCACCGCGTACGGCCCGGAGCGGCTGCTCAGCCGGTCCAGGAAGAGGTTGATCGCCGTCGGGGCCTGGAACGCCCGGTTGTAGGTGGCCCGGAAGCTCTGCCCCTCCCGGGGCGTGAAGACCAGCCCCGCCCGCGGCGAGAAGATCTGGTCGTCCAGCACGGAGTGGTGGTCCACCCGCCCCGCCAGGACCAGGTTCAGGGTGGGGAGGATCCGGGTCTCGGACTGCAGGTAGGCGCCCACCTGGGTGACCTCGTCGTCGTCCTCGTTCCGGCCGTACACCGTCCCGCGCGACTCCGGGAGGGTGTACAGCAGGTCCAGGCCGTAGGTGAACTGCTGGCGGTCGGCCGCCAGCCCGAAGCCGTGCTGGACCTGGCCCACCCAGAGCTTGGACTCGTCGAACACGGAGGCGCCGGTGCGCGCCGTGTAGGTCCCCCCGGCGTCGTTGTGCTCGCGGTAGACCTGGGCGAAGAGCCGGTTCCAGCTCACCCGCCCCTGGACGTAGGAGACCGAGAAGTCATCCTGCACGGAGGCGCTGATCCCGGTGAGGTCCACGCTGCTGTTGCTGGACTGCCCGGCCTGCAGCACGGCGGAGAGGCCGGGGCGGGGGCGCCAGTCCACGCGCCCGTCGAACCCGTAGCGGCGCGCGTCGTCCTTCCGGACCCCCACCCGGGTGAGGGCGAAGAGCGACGGGTCGCGGGCGATGCTGTCCTGGATCTGCGCCTCGCCCAGGCCGCGCCCCCGCTGCGCCGTGCGGAACTGCTCCAGCCTCGCGCGGGCCTCGCCCTGCAGCCGTACCTCCGCCGTGTCCACGAAGAGCCACTCGTCGGCGCGCAGGTAGCTCCCCGAGACCTTGAAGCCAAGGTTCTCGGTGATCCGCTGGGCGGTGCGGAAGGTGCCCATGAAGGCATCGCGCTCCCCGGCCGAGACGGAGAGCGAGGTGCCCGGGTCGTCCAGCGGCGACTTAGTGATCAGGTGGACGATGCCGTTGGCGGTGTTGGGTCCGTAGAGCGCCGCGCCCGGCCCCAGCACCACCTCGATCCGCGACAGGTCCTCGTTGACGAGCGAGATGCTCCCCACCCGGTTCACCTGCAGCCCGGGGACCGAGGCGATCCGGTAGTCGGTCAGCAGGGCGAGCGAGCTGGAGAAGGCCGCGTTGAAGCCGCGCACCACCACGTTGTTGTTGAAGATCCCGTTCTGGGCGATGTCCACCCCCGGGGTGGCCCGGAGGTGGTCGGAGGCGCTCACGACGGGACGCTCCTCGACGGCCTTGGCGCTCACCACCGCCACCGAGGCGGGGGCCTCCTGGGCCCGCTCCGCGCGGCGGGAGGCGGTGACCACGATGGCGTCCAGCGCCGTCTCCCGCACGGTCAGGGAGGCGTCGAAGGTGGCGGTCGCGCCGGCGCCCACCCGGACCGTGCCCCGGCGGGGCTCGTAGCCGGACTGCGTGATCGTGAGCGCGTACGTCCCCGGGGCAAGGTTGGCGATCCGGTAGCGGCCGTCCTGGCCGGTGACCGCGTCCCCGACGGCGGCGCCGCCGGTGGAGGCGGTCACCGTCGCCCCGGCCACGGGGGCCTGGGAGGCGGCGTCGGTGACGCGGCCGGCGACGGCGCCTGCCTGCGTGGCGAGCGGCGGCGCGGCGGCGAGGCCCAGCAGGAGGAGGAACGGCACAGTCCAACGACGACGTTGTTGCATTCGGCACCTCGGAGCGGAGGGATGTGGAAGCACGGTCGGCGGCGGAACGAGCGCGGGCCTCCCGGAGGAGCCCGGTACCGGAAACGCGCACGGCCGCGGGCGAGCGCGGCCGTAGGGGGCGGAGCCGTTACGGAGGGGCCTGGGCCCGGAGGCGGAGGAGGGTGGACATCCGGCGGTCTCTCCTGGGCGGGTCGGGGGCGACACAGGCGAACACCGTTCGGTTGCAGTTTGTACGGGCCCCCGGCGAAAGTCAAGGATCTCCTGACCGGACCCGTCGTCGTCCTCCCCACACCGGGCCGGCGGGGCGGACACGGTGGGGAGGGTCAGGCCACGGCGGGCTCCAGGCGGCGGACGGCGTCCACCGCGAAGCGGATGGAGGAGTCGATGTACGCGGACCGGTCGATGCGGGTGTCCACGCGGGCGGCGAGGAGGGTGGAGACCACGCCGTGAAGGATCGCCCAGACCACGTGCGCGTGGATGCGGGCCTCCTCGGCGCTCCGGAAGGCGTCCGGCGCGCACTCGTGGACGAGCTGCGCCAGGATGTCCATGGACCGCGCCGCCCGCCGGAACATCTCCTTCGGGATGCGCTCCATCTTGTTCGGGTGGAGCAGGTACATGATCTCGTAGTACTCCGGGTTCTCCAGCCCGAACTGCACGTACTTGCGGCAGTGCAGCTCCAGCCGCTCGGGGGGCGTCCCCGGTGCCCCGGCCGCCTCGGCCACCACGTCGTACCAGCGCTGGAAGCCCTCGTCGATCAGGGCGTGCACCAGCTGGTCCTTGTTGGCGAAGTACAGGTAGATGCTGCTCACGCTGCAGCCGACCGCCCGCGCGATCTTGCGCATGGAAAGGTTCTCGTAGCCGTCGCGCACCAGCAGGGTGCGCGTGGTGTCGAGCGTCGCGGCGCGCAGGCCGGTGTCGGTCCAGGGCATCGTCGGTGGGCGGCGAGGGTGCGGCGTGGAGCCCGCGAGCCGGGCGGTCGCAGTATGACCGCCGCGCCGCGGGCGTGTCAACGGACCTCCCGGTCCGGTCCCCTCTCCTGGCCGGAGCCGGGAACGCGGCCGTGGGCATGGGCGATCAGCGTGCGCACCGCGCCCCCGAACGCGGCGAAGCGCTCGTCCCGCGTCTGCCCCCGCACCCAGCGCGCGTAGATCTGCTGCAGGATCACCGCCAGCTTGAAGTACGCGAAGGTCAGGTACCAGGGGAGCTCCGACAGGTCGCGGCCGCTCCGCCGGGCGTACGCCGCCTGGACCTCGTCGCGCCCGGGAAAGCCGGGGAGCGTGGTGACGCTGGGCAGCATGGCCCGGAGCGCCGGGGGGTCCCGCGGATCCACCCAGTAGCTCAGGAACACGGCGAGGTCCAGGAGCGGGTCGCCGATGGCGGCCATCTCCCAGTCGAGCACCGCCGTGACTTCCAGCGACTCCGGGTCGAAGAGCAGGTTGTTCAGCTTGAAGTCGTTGTGGATGACGGTGGCGGCCGGGCTCGCGGGGACGCTCCCGCGCAGCCAGGCCATCAGCGCGTCCGCCCCGGGAACCTCGTCCGTGCGGGCCTTCTGGTAGCGCCCGGTCCACCCCTCCACCTGCCGCTCCAGGAAGCCCTCGGGGCGCCCGAGATCCTCCAGCCCCGCCGCCCGGTAGTCCACGCGGTGGAGCTCCACCAGGGTGCCGACCACCGCGTCGGCCACCGCCCGGCCCGTCTCCGCGGTGGGGGCGACCCCCTCCGGGAGGCGCGCGTCGACCACCACGCCCCGCCGGTGCTCCATGACGGAAAAGGCCGAGCCCAGCACCTCCGGGTCCGTGCAGACCAGGAACGGCCGCGGCGCCAGGGGATAGACCCGGTGCAGCCGGCGGAGGAGCTCGCCCTCGCGCTCCATGTCGTGGGCCCTGGGCGGCACCGGCCCGAGCGGAGGGCGGCGCAGCACGCCCTCCCATTCGCCCACCCGCAGGAGATAGGTGAGGTTGGAGGCGCCCGTCGGGAACTGCCGGACCTCGAGCGGGCCGGCCGGGATCTCCGGGAGGTGCTCCCGCAGGTAGGCGAGCAGCCGCTCGCGGTCGAAGTCCTCGCCCTCGCGCACCGGGATGGTGGCGGTCGTTTCCGGGTGGGGCATCGCGGCCTCCGGTGGTCTAGATCGTCACGGTGACGCCGTACGACTTCAGGATCTCGCGCGCCACCACGGACTTGTGCACCTCGTCCGGACCGTCGTAGATGCGGGCGGCCCGCTCGTGGCGCGCCATGGCCGCCAGCGGGGTGTCGTCGGTGATCCCCAGCGCGCCGTGGGTCTGGATGGCGCGGTCCAGGACGCGCTGCAGCACCCCGGCCACGTAGAACTTGATGAGCGAGATGTCCACCCGCGCCGCGCCCGCGCCCTCCCGGTCGATCCGCTCCGCCGCGTCGAGCACCATCAGGCGCGACGCGTGGATCTCCGCGCGGCTCTCCGCGATCCAGAACTGCACCGCCTGCTTCGACCCCAGCGGCACCCCGGGCGACAGCTCGCGCCCGGCCGCGCGGCGGCACATCAGGTCGAAGGCCCGCTCCGCGATCCCGATCCAGCGCATGCAGTGGTGGATGCGGCCGGGGCCGAGCCGCTCCTGCGCAAGCCGGAACCCGGCCCCCTCCGGGCCGATGCGGTTCTCCACCGGGACCCGGCACCCCTCGTACCGCACCTCCGCGTGGCTGAAGTAGTCCTCGCCGGCCTCGCCCATGACGGGGATGTTGCGGACCAGGCGGAAGCCCGGCGTGTCCGTGGGGACGATGATCTGGCTGGCGCGCTCGTGCGGGCGCTTCGCCTCCGGGTTGGTGACCGCCATGACGATGGCGAACGCGGCGCCGTCCGCGGACGAGGTGAACCACTTGTGGCCGGTGACCACGTACTCGTCGCCCTCGCGGACCGCCGTCGTGGAGAGGTGCACCGGGTTGGAGCCGGCGTGCTCCGGCTCGGTCATGGAGAAGCAGCTCCGGATCTCCCCGGCCGCGAGCGGGCGGAGCCAGCGCTCCTTCTGCTCGGCGCTGCCGTGGTGCATCAGCAGCTCCATGTTCCCCACGTCCGGGGCCTGGCAGTTGAACGTGTAGTGCCCCAGCGGGGAGTGGCCGAGCGCCTCGCTCACCCGGGCGTACTCGGTCAGCGACAGCCCCAGGCCGCCCTGCTCCATGGGGAGGAAGGGCGCCCAGAGGCCCAGCTCCTTCACGCGCCCGCGCTTCTCCCGCAGGAGGGGGAGGAGCTCGCGGAACGAGCGCGCGTGGAGCTCGGCCTCCAGCGGGTGGAGCTCGTCGCGGACGAAGGCGCGGATCTGCTGCAGGACGGTTTCGAGGGAGCGGTTCGCGACGGGCATCGTCGGCTCCATGGCGGGGGCGGGCCGGGGCTCCGCGCGGGGAGCGCGTGGCCGAACGTCGTTCGGTACCAATACACGCCGCCCCCCGCGGACGCAACCCTGCTCGGACCGGGCGCGCGTTCCTTGCGCGCCGCCGACCTGTCGCGTAACCTGCGGACGAACGCCGTTCGGCCCGCGGCGACCGCCGTGGCCGCTCCGCCGGAGGAGGTGCCGATCCGATGCCGAGCCTGATGAGCCTGCTCGTCCGCCGCCGCATCCGGCGGCGCGTGTCCTTCGCCTCCCCCGGCCTCTCGCTGGAGGAGCGCCGCCGCGTGCTCGACCGGAACGGGAGCCTGGTCTCGCTCCCCCGCGGGACCATGCTGGAGCGCGTGGTGGTGTCCGGCGTCCCCTGCGAGTGGATCCTCCCGTACCGCCATGACCCGGGCCGGGTGGTGCTGTTCCTGCACGGCGGAGCCTACACCCTGGGGTCGTGCAACTCGCACCGGGGGATGGTGGCGCACGTCGCCCGCGCCTGCCGCGCCCGCGCCCTGCTCCCCGAGTACAGGCTGGCCCCCGAGCACCCCTTCCCCGCCGCCCTGGAGGACGCCGTCGCCGTCTACCGCTTCCTGCTGGGCTCCGGGGTCCCGCCCGGGCACGTCACCCTCATGGGCGACTCGGCCGGGGGCGGGCTGGCGCTCGCCACCCTCCTCGCCCTGCGCGACGCGGGCGACCCGCTCACTGCGGCGGCGGTGTGCATCTCGCCGTGGACGGACCTGGCCGCCACCGGCGAGACGCTCCGCACGCGGGCGCGGCACGACGTCGTCCTCCGGCCGGAGACGGTGGGGAGGAGCGCCGCGCTCTACCACGGCGGCCATCCGCCCGACCACCCGCTGGTGTCGCCGCTCTACGCCGACCTCGCCGGCCTCCCGCCGCTCCTGGTGCAGGTGGGCGGCCACGAGATCCTGCTGAGCGACGCCACCCGCCTCGCGGAGCGCGCGCGGAACGCGGGCGTGGAGGTCACGCTCCGCGTCTGGCCGGGGATGTGGCACGTGTGGCACGGGTACGTGGACTGGGTGCCCGAGAGCCGGCGGGCGATCCGGGAGATCGCGGAGTTCGCCGACCGCCACCGGACCGCCGCCTGACCCGGCGCGTGCCGGCACCCGGGCCTCACTGGCCGTCCCCACCCAAAACGGAGGAACCATGCTGAACCTCGCCACGCTCCTGGACAGCACGGCCCGGAAGTACCCCGGCCGGGAGGCCCTCGTGATGGGCTCCACGCGCATCCCCTACGCGAAGCTGGACGCCATGGCCTGCCAGGTCGCCCACGGACTGCGCTCGCTGGGAGTCGAGCCCGGCGACCACGTGGCGCTCTCCTGCCCCAACCTCCCGTACTTCCCGGTGGTCTACTACGGGATCCTCAAGGCCGGGGCTGCGGTGGTGCCGCTCAACGTGCTGCTCAAGGGGCCGGAGATCGCCTACCACCTGCAGGACTCGGAGGCGAAGGCGTACTTCTGCTTCGAGGGGACGGCGGAGCTCCCCATGGGGCGCATGGGGCACGAGGGGTTCCGGGAGGCGGGGGGGTGCGAGCACTTCGTCCTGATCACCGCCGACCCCGCGGCGCCGTCGCCCATCGAGGGCGTCCGCACGCTGGGGATGCTGATGCACGGCCGGCCCCCCGCGTTCGAGACGGCGGACCGCGATCCCGACGACACGGCGGTGATCCTCTACACCTCCGGCACCACCGGCCGCCCCAAGGGGGCCGAGCTGACCCACAGCAACATGCTGGTCAACGCGGTGGTCTCGCGCGACATCGCCCTCCCCGAGCTGGACCCCGCCGCCGTGCAGGTGGCCCTGGTCGCCCTCCCGCTCTTCCACTCCTTCGGCCAGACGTGCCAGATGAACGCGGGGGTGCTGGGCGGCAGCACGCTGGTGCTGGTGCCGCGCTTCGAGCCGGGCCCGGTGCTGGAGCTGTTCGCGAAGGAGAAGGTGACCCTCTTCGCCGGCGTCCCCACCATGTACTGGGCGCTCCTCCAGCACGCCCGGCAGCACGGGGTGGACGCCGCCCCCATCGCCGAGAACCTGAAGGTGTGCACCTCCGGGGGCGCGGCGATGCCGGTGGAGGTGCTGAAGGCCTTCGAGGCCACCTTCAACGTCAAGGTGCTGGAAGGGTACGGCCTCTCCGAGACCGCGCCCGCGGCCACCTTCAACCACGTGGACCTGCCGCGCAAGGTGGGCTCCATCGGCGTCCCGGTCTTCGGGTGCGAGGTGCGCGTGGTGGACCTGGACGGGAACGAGGTCCCGGCCGGGCAGCCGGGGGAGATCGTCATCCGCGGCCACAACGTGATGAAGGGCTACTACCGGAGGCCCGAGGCCACCGCGGAGGCGCTCCGCGGCGGCTGGTTCCACACCGGCGACGTCGCCGTGCGCGACGAGGACGGCTACCTCTTCATCGTGGACCGGCTCAAGGACATGATCATCCGCGGCGGCTTCAACGTCTACCCGCGCGAGATCGAGGAGAAGCTGCTGGAGCACCCCGCGGTCTCGCTCGCGGCGGTGGTGGGGGTGCCGGACGAGAGGTCGGGCGAGGAGATCATGGCGTACGTGATCCGCCAGCCGGGCGCCCAGCTCACCGAGGCGGAGCTGATCGCCTGGTGCCGGGAGCGGATGGCGGACTACAAGTACCCGCGCACCGTGGAGTTCCGGGAGGAGCTGCCGATGACGGCCACGGGGAAGATCCTCAAGCGCGAGCTGCGGCACGACGCCTCCGCGGCCCGGCCGCTCGGCTGAGCCGCGGAGCGGGCACCCCTTCCTCGGAGAGGCAACCGACATGAGCGTACTGGAGCTGTTCCGGCTGGACGGCAGGACCGCCCTCGTGACCGGCGGGGGGAGGGGGCTGGGCGAGCACATGGCGCTCGGGCTGGCGCAGGCCGGCGCGAACGTCGTCCTGTGCTCACGCAAGCGGGAGGCGTGCGAGGAGGTCGCCGGCCGGATCGAGAGCGGCGGCGGCCGCGCGCTCCCCCTGGCCTGCGACGTCGCCGACCCCGACGACGTGGAGCGCGTGGTCTCCGCCGCCCGCGACGCCTTCGGCGGGATCGACGTGCTGGTGAACAACAGCGGCGCCACCTGGGGCGCCCCGCCCGAGGAGATGCCGCTGGAGAAGTTCGACCAGGTGATGCAGGTCAACGTCCGCGGCGTCTTCCTGATGGCGCAGGCCGTGGCCCGCACCATGATCGCGCGGGGCGGGGGCGGCTCCATCGTCAACGTCTCCTCCGTGGCCGCCTTCAAGGGCGGCCGTCCCGGCGCGCTGCAGGCGTCCGGGTACGCGGCCAGCAAGGGCGCCGTGGTCTCGCTCACCCGCGACCTCGCCGGGAGCTGGGCCCACCACGGGATCCGCGTCAACTGCATCGCCCCCGGGTGGTTCCCGACCCGGATGTCGCGCGGGGTCCTGGAAAAGGCCGGCGAGCTGCTCCTCTCCACCATCCCGCTGGGGCGCTACGGCGAGCCGGAGGACATCCAGGGCGCCGTGCTCTTCCTCGCCTCGCGGGCCTCCGCCTACATGACCGGCCAGACGATCCTGGTGGACGGCGGGCAGACCGTCTGGTGAGGAGCGATCCGCCTTGCGTGCAGCGCGCGCCGCTCACTACCTTGCCCCCGAACACCGTTCGGCTGTACGGTGGGCGCTCTGCGCGGCGTCCTCCCGCGGGCGGAGCCGCTCCCTTCCGATCCTCCCCGACCGGAGGCAGGAGACGATGAGATCGATCCGCTGCATGCTGCCCCTGATCCTCCTCGCCGCGGCCGGCGCCCTCGCGGGCTGCGCCACCGACCGGCCCGACCCCGGGGGAGCCGAGGTGGTCCAAATCGGCTTCAGCGGGCCGCTCAGCGGGGGCGCCGCCTTCTACGGCCGCAACGTGCTCAACGGCCTGACCATGGCCGTGGACGAGATCAACGAGGCGGGCGGCATTGCGGTCGGCGACCGGCGGGTGACCTTCCGCCTGGCGAGCCTGGACGACCGCTACCTCCCCAACGAGACGGCCATCAACACGCGGCGGCTCCTGCAGCAGTCGCGGACGCCGGTGGTCTTCGTGCCGCACGTGGGCGGCGTCCTGGCCGTGCAGGGGATGAACACGCGCGAGCCGCGCTTCCTGGTGGGTGCCTACAGCAGCGACCCGCGCGTCCTGGAAGCGGGCAACCCGCTCACCCTGATGATCCCGCCGCGCTACGACACCTACGCCGAGCCCTTCGTGCGGGCGACGATGCAGCGCTTCGGGAAGCGGCTGGGGCTGCTCCCGACGACCACCTCCTACGGCCGCGCCTGGCGCGACATGGTCGCCGCGGAGTGGCGGCGTCAGGGCGGCCAGGTGCTGGGGGACCACAGCGTCGACTACAACACCACCACGGACTTCTCGGGGGCGGTCACGCGCGCGCTGGCCGAGCGGCCGGACGTGCTCCTGGTCGGCGGCCCGTCGCAGCCCACCGCCCTGGTGGTCCGCGCGGCGCGCCAGCAGGGCTTCCGCGGCGGATTCATCGTGATGGACCAGGCCAAGTTCGAGGAGATGGACGACATCGTCCCCCCGGAGCAGCTCGAGGGCGCCGTCGGGATCTATCCGCTGGAGGCGTACACCACGCCGGGCGCGACCGACTTCGTGGAGCGCTACCGGCAGAAGTTCGGCGCGGACCAGACGCCGACCTCGGAGTCGGCGCTGAACTACCACGCCATGCACGTGGTCGCCCAGGCCATGGCGGCGGCCGGCACGGCCACGGACCCCGAAGCCATTCGCGCGCACCTGGCGGAGGGCGCCGCGCGCATCCCCGCCGAGCGCCGGCCGTACCCGATCGAGGGGGTCACCGAGCAGGGGCACATGCTCGGCGAGGTGGTTGCCGCCATGGTCCGGGACGGCAGGTACGCCGAGATCGCGGTGCCGCCCGTGCAGCCCCGCCCCGCCGCGAACCGGTAGCCGGGCCGGGAGATGACGCTCTTCCTCCAGCAGCTCGTCAACAGCGTCGCGCTGGGCAGCATCTACGGCCTGGTGGCGCTGGGGCTGACGCTGGTGTACGGCGTCCTCCGGATTCCCAACTTCGCGCACGGCGCGCTGTACATGGTCGGCGCGTACGCCACCTTCTTCTTCGCCACGGCGCATGGCCTCTCCTACGTCGCCGCGGTCGGTGCGTCGGTGCTCGTGCTGGCGCTGCTGGGCGCGGTCCTGGAGCGCCTCGTGTTCCACCCGCTGCGCCACGCGCCGCACCTGCACTCCATGATCGCCGCGCTGGGCGTGCTCCTCTTCCTGCAGGCCGGCGCACAGCTCCTGTGGGGAGCCGACTTCCGGCGGCTCCCCGCGCCCGCGGAGGGCGTGGTGGAGATCTTCGGGCTCGCGGTCGCGGCCCAGCGCCTGGTGGTGATCGCGGCGGCCGTGGCCGTCATGGCCGGCCTCTACCTCTTCCTCAAGCGCACCGCGACCGGCGCCGCCATCGAGGCGGTGGCGCAGGACCGCGAGGGCGCGTTGCTCGTGGGGATCGACACGCGCCGGATCGCGATGCTGACCTTCGCCGTCTCGGCCGGGCTGGCGGCGGTCGCGGCCTCGCTGGTGGCGCCGCTCAACCTGATCTACCCGACCATGGGCGAGGTTGTGAACCTCAAGGCGTTCGTCATCATCATCCTGGGCGGGATGGGGAGCATCCCCGGCGCAATCGTGGGCGCGTACCTGCTCGCCGCCGCGGAGGTGTTCGGGGGCACGTACCTGTCCTCCGCGTTCGCCGAGCTGATCGGCTTCGCGGTGCTCGTGGCGGTGCTGGCGGTCCGCCCGACCGGCCTCTTCGCGAAGGGGACGTAGGTGGGGCGGCTCGCCGAGCGGGGGTGGCTCGTGCTCGCGCTCGGAGCGGCGCTCGCCTTTCCGCTGCTGGTCGACAACGCGTACTTCCTCAGCGTCGTCGTCTCGGCCTTCATCCTGGCGATCGCCGTTTACGGGCTGAACGTGCTGGTGGGCTACACGGGCCAGCTCTCGCTGGCGCACGCCGGCTTCTTCGGGATCGGCGCCTACGCCGCCGGGATCCTCACCACCACGTACGGGCTCTCCTTCTGGGTCGCGCTGCCGGCGGCGGTCGCGCTCGCCGCGGTGCTCGGCTTCGGGGTCGGGATGGTCGCTCTGCGCACGCGCGGCGACTACTTCGCCATCTTCACGCTCGCCGTCGGCGTCATGATCACGCTGGTCATCGACCACTGGGAGGGCGTGACGGGCGGGACCGACGGGATGATCGGCGTCCCGCCGCCTACGCCGCTCGGGCCGCTCGCCTTCGACTCGCTCTTCGCGCAGTACTACCTGTACCTTGCCTTCCTGCTGCTCACGATCGCCGCCGTCCGGAACCTGGCGCGCTCCCTGGTGGGGCGCACCTTCATGGCGATCCGCAACGACGAGCAGCTGGCGCAGGCCATCGGGATCAACGTGGGCCGCGCGATGCGGCTCTCGTTCACGATCTCGGCGTCGTTCGCCGGGCTGGCCGGCGCGCTGTACGCCCCGTTCCTGGGGTACCTGGGCCCGAGCGTGAGCGGGCTCGCCATGACCTTCAACATGCTGCTCTACCTGCTGATCGGCGGCGTCGCGTCGCTGGCGGGCCCGCTGGTCGGCACGCTGCTGCTCATCACGCTCACCCAGGGGCTGCTCGCCCTGGAGGAGTACCAGTTCGTGGTGCTGGGGCCGCTGCTCGTCCTCTCGGTCATCTTCTTCCCCCAGGGGCTGGTCGGGCTCGCGCGCTCGTCCGTCACGCGCCCGGACCCCGCCCACCGCGACCCCGCGCATGCTGCTCCGCACGCAGAACCTGGGCATTGACTTCGGCGGGCTCCGCGCCGTGGACTCGGTGGACCTCGCCGTCGCGCCGGGCGCGGTGACGGCCGTGATCGGGCCCAACGGCGCGGGGAAGTCCACGCTCTTCAACCTGCTGAACGGCTTCCGCCGGCCCACCACCGGGCGGATCCTGCTCGGGGAGCAGGACGTCACCGGGTGGCCGCCGCACCGGATGGCGCGGGCGGGGCTCGCGCGCACCTTCCAGAGCACGCGCCTCTTCGCCACGGCGAGCGTGCTGGAGAACGTGCTGATGGGCTACCGGCTGCGCACGCGCACGCACCTGTGGGACGCGCTGCTGCGCACCGCCCGCGCGCGGCGCGAGGAGCGGGCGTGCCGCGACCGGGCCATGGAGGCGCTCGCCTTCGTGGGGGCGGACCACTTCGCGGACCGGCCGGTGGGGAGCCTGCCCCAGGAGGCGCAGAAGCGGGTGGCGATCGCGCTGGCGCTGGCCACGGAGCCGCGGCTGGTGCTGCTCGACGAGCCGGCGGCCGGGGTCAACCCCGGTGAGACCGACGGCCTGGCCGAGCTGATCCGCAGGATGGTCGCGCACGGGCTGACCGTCTGCCTGGTCGAGCACAAGATGCGCATGGTGATGGCGCTGGCCGACCGGATCGTGGTGCTCCACCACGGGCAGAAGATCGCGGAGGGCACCCCGGCGGAGATCCAGGCGGACCCGCGGGTGGTCGAAGCCTACCTGGGGGGCGGCCTTGCTTGAGGTGACCGGCCTCCGGGTGCGCTTCGGCGAGTTCCAGGCGCTCGGCGGCGTGAGCCTGGCGGTGCAGCCGGGCGAGGTCGTGGTGCTGCTCGGAGCCAACGGCGCGGGGAAGTCCACGCTCTTCCGCGCGATCAGCGGGCTGGTGCGCCCGTCCGCCGGCTCGATCCGCTTCGCGGGGCGGGAGATCGGCGGGCGGCCGGCGCACGAGGTCGTGCGCGCCGGGATCGCGCACGGGCCGGAGGGGAAGCACCTCTTCCCCGGGCTTTCCGTGCGCAAGAACCTGCTGCTGGGCGGCTACCCGCACCGGCGCGACCGCGAGGGGGTGCGCCGCTCGCTGGAGGAGGTCCACGCCCTCTTCCCCGTGCTGCGGGAGAAGGCGGACGCCCCCGCCGGCTCGCTGAGCGGCGGACAGCAGCAGATGGTGGTGATCGGTCGCGCGCTCATGGCGCGGCCCCGCCTGCTGCTGCTGGACGAGCCGTCGCTGGGGCTCGCCCCGCTGGTGGTGCAGGAGGTGCTGGACGCGATCCGGGAGCTGAACCGGCGCGGCACCGCGGTTCTGCTGGCCGAGCAGAACGCCTACGCGGCGCTGCGCATCGCGGACCGCGGCTACGTGATCGAGAACGGCGAGGTCCGCGTGAGCGGACCTCGCGCGGAGCTCATGGACAACCCCGAGGTGCGGCGCGCCTACCTCGGAGTCTGACCCCCCCACCGGACCCCGCCCACACCGATGACGAACCCGGCTCGCCCGCGGGAGGCACCCCCCGCCGAGGCCGACTTCTACGGCTACTTCTCCACGCTGACCGAGGAGGAGAACGACGTCCGCCTCCGGGTCCGGCGCTTCATGGACGAGGAGGTGGCGCCCGGCGTGAACCGGTGCTGGGAGGCCGCGGAGTTCCCGCGCGAGCTGATCGGCCGGTTCCGGGAGCTGGACCTCCTCGCCGGCTGGTACCGCGGCGACGCCGAGCCCTCGCTGGTGGCGAAGGCGCTCGTCAGCATGGAGCTGGCGCGGGTGGACCCCGGCTGGGCCAGCTTCTTCGGGGTGCACGCCGGCCTGGCGATGGGCGCCATCGCGCGCTACGGCTCGCCGGAGCAGCAGGCGGAGTGGCTCCCACCGCTCCGGCGGTGGGAGCGGATCGCGGCGTTCGGGCTCACCGAGCCGGACGTGGGCTCCGGCACCGCGGGCGGGCTCACCACGCGCTGCCGGCGCGAGGGGGAGCAATGGGTGCTGGACGGCCGGAAGAAGTGGATCGGGAACGCCACCTTCGCCGACGTGGTGGTGGTCTGGGCGCGCGACGAGGCGGACGGCGCCACCCGGGGGTTCCTGGTGCGCACGGAGAGCCCCGGGTACGTGGCCGAGAAGATCGAGGGGAAGGTCTCGCAGCGCACCGTCCAGAGCGGGCTGATCACCCTGGACGGCTGCCGCGTTCCCGAGGCCGACCGGCTCCCGGGGGTCGCCTCCTTCGCGGACGTCGCGCGCATCCTGCGCGCGGGGCGGGCCGGGGTGGCGTGGCAGGCCGTGGGCTGCGCGATGGGCGCCTACGAGCACGCGCTGGCCTACGCCCGGCAGCGGGAGCAGTTCGGCCGCCCCATCGGCGCCTTCCAGCTCATCCAGATGAAGCTGGTGACCATGCTGGGCAACGTCACGGCCATGCTCGGGATGGCGCTGCGGGTGTCGCGGATGCAGGAGCAGGACGTCCAGCGCGACGAGCACTCGGCGCTCGCCAAGCAGTTCTGCGCGGCCCGGTGCCGCGAGACCGTGGCGCTCGCGCGCGACCTGATGGGCGGGAACGGGATCCTGCTGGAGTACGGCGCCGCCCGCCTCTTCTCCGACGCGGAGGCGATCTACTCGTACGAGGGGACCAACGAGATGACGGCGCTCATCGTGGGGCGGGCGGTCACCGGGCACAGCGCGTTCGTCTAGTCGCCTGCGCCGTGCCCGATCGGACGAGGGCCGCGCCGTCACTGCGCCCGCCGGAAGTCGTGCCCGGAGACGTGGATCACGGCCGGAAGAGCGCCGCGTGCGCGAACGCCGGCCCGGTGCGCCCGTGCGGCCACTCCTCCCGCCGGAACGAGATCCCCAGGGAGCCGTCCGCCGAGCGCAGCGTCTCGTCCCAGGAGAGCCGCCCCGTCGCCGGGTCGAGGCGCGCCATCAGCATTCGCTCCTCTCCGCCGTTCTCCCCGCCCACGATCAGCCGGTCGCTCCCCGGGTCCCGGGCCAGCCAGTGCGGGCGGAAGGCGGAGTCGGCGTCCAGCCGGGAGACCTCCACCGGGTGGGCGGGGTCCTGCACGTCGAACGCGGCGAGGCGGCTCAGCTTCCCGATCGGCATCACCCAGAAGCGGCCGACCACCACCGGCACGCCGCAGGCGGCGAACCGGTCCGCGATCGCGCTCACGTAGTGCACCTCCGGCTTCGGCGTGTCGAGCCCCGTCACCCGGTAGAAGCCGCAGCCGAACGTGTTCAGCAGAACGGTCCGGCCGTCGGCCATGACGCGGGGCTCGAAGGGAAGCTCCTTGAGGTGAGGCGCGGGCCCATCCGGCAGGGGGATCGTGTGCAGGAGCTCCAGGGTGGAGAGCCGCCACACCTGGACCACGTGCGCCGTCGAGTCCTGCTGCATGGGCGCGCTGGTGCTTACGAGCCGGTCGAGCGTGGGCAGCGCCGCCATGGCGTAGGTGCGGACCTGGCCCTGCGCCGCCGCGTCCGCCGAGTGCACGGCGCGGAGGACCTCGCCGCGCGGGTCGTACTCCACGATCCCGCCGTCGTCGCTCGGCGGGTTGTCGGTTCCCAGGTAGGAGACGAGGACGTTCCCGCTCGGCAGCCGCAGCACGTCGTGCGGGAACCGGAATCCCTCGGCCGCCGGCAGCGTCCGCACCACTCGCGGCCGCTCGGCGTCGCTGAAGTCCACGAGGAACATCTTCTCGGCGCGATAGCCGCTCGCGAAGAGCAGCTCGCCCTCGCGTGGCAGCTCGTACTCCAGGTGGTGCGGATGCGTGTGATGCTCGCCCACGGGAGCAGTCGATACCAGTTGACCGTACGTGGGGCTCTCCGGACGGATGTCGTAGACGGCGAGGAAGTCGGAGTCCTCGCCGTCCAGGTCGCCGGCCCACACGTACAGGTAGCGGGCGGGGGCGGGGGCGGCCGGCGCCGCTGAAGTGCCAGCGGGATCGATCCGGGGCTGTCCGGCCGCACACCCGGCCAGGGAGAGGGCCAGCACTGCGCAGCACAGGCGCATTGGAACCTCCGCGGAAGAGGGAACGTGGGGCACGTCGCATCAGAGCGGCGTGCCGGGGGATCGGCCGCAAACGCCACGTCAGGCCTTCCCGCGAGGAGAACGGCCCGTCAGGTCTCGCGGCCGTCCACGATCTCCAGCAGTGTTATTTCGAACGCGAGGTCTTCGCCCGCAAGGGGATGGTTGACGTCCATCAGCACGGTGCCCTCCCGAATGGCGGCGATCCGGGCGATCACGGGCGACCCCACGATCTCGATGAGGTCGCCCACCGCGAGCGGTCCGGGAGGCAGCCTGGCGCGATCCACCTCCGCCATCCGATCGTCGAGCCTGGGGCCGTAGGCCTCTGTCGGCGGGACGACCGCATGCCTGGTTTCGCCCACCTCCATCCCCTCCACCACGCGGTCCAGGCCCGGTATCACCTGGGCGGACCCGAGCGTGAACTCCAGCGGCTCCTCTCCCCTTGAAGTATCGAACACGCTCCCGTCGCTCAGCCGGCCGACGTAGTGGATCCGGACCGTGTCGCCGTGTTCGGCCCGGGCGGTGGATCGCCGCCCCTCCATCGGCTCGCTGCCGGGGGCACGTACCCGCGGGAAGGTGTGCCGCCCGGTCGTTTCGCGGCTGCCCGACAGGGTGGCGAAGAAATCTCGAACGGGACGCCAGAGAGTCGTGACGACGAGGACTGCACCGACGAGCAGAGTGAGCGGGCCGATGCCGATCATCGCCAGGGTGGTCACACGAGGGAGAGCCGGAACAGACCGCCCTCCGTCTCCGGACCGGCGGGTACGAAGCCCATCCTGCGCAGGTAAGCCGTGTGCTCCCTGCTCCCTGGCGCGGTGAGGATCTCCGTGATCCCGCGAGCACGGAAGAACTCCGCCTGCTCCACGAAAAGGTAGCGCCCGATCTTGAAGTCCCGATACTGAGGGATAACGAAGTCGAGGGTGACCTGCAGCGAGTGCCCGTCCCGCAGCTCTCCGAGCAACAGTCCGGCGGGCACGAGGTCCCGCAGAACGAAGACGACCCACTGCGGCCCGGTCGCCGCGAACGAGAACTCCGGTACGAAACGCCGGATCTCCTTCGCGTAGAAGTGGAGGAAGTAGTGCAGGTACTCGGAATCGGGCCGGACCTCCAGGAGCCGGAAGAACTCCTTCGTCCGGAGCATGCCGTGCAGGTAGTAGACGTTGATGAGGACGATGAAGAGGTTGACGATCGCGACCGGATATGCGTCGATGAGGAAGCCGTAGATCGCGAAGGTGGCTGCCCCCAGGAGGTTGATCACCCGGAGCCGGAGGATGGAGCTCATCATGAGCGAGAGCGCCACCAGTGCGGAGGCGACGTAGCCGATCAGCTCCAGGACCCATCGTTCGCTCATCTACTCTTCCCTCCTGAACCGAGGCAGAACTGTGCGGATACGCCCGTCGGCGGAGCCCGAGCCGAGGAGGGATAGCGGGTGCGGGCAGCACAGGCAAGCGGGAGAGGCGCGCCGGAGAAAGAGAGGATGCGAGGAGGAGGGGATTACACCGACGCCCGCACCAGCGGTGGTGTCGCCTGCGGCGTTGGTCAGGCGGCGGGCCGTCGTCGCCCGGCCCGTGCTGGAGAACTACCGGATGCGACGGGGACGCATTTCCACTCCGCAGGCCAGGATCTACCCTGGCGGTCACCTGCAGGGACGTGGCCTCGGGCGGGCGCGACAGGTGCTGTGCTCCAGCGGCTGTCAAACCGCTCCACCAGAGCGCCGCGGCCAGGACCACATGTAATCGGGGCAGAGGCATTCCGATTTACAAGTACGAAGGTGTGTGGCTCAGGGTGCGGCGCCTGACGAAACAGGTATCTCACCTGGCTGCTGAGCATTCTTGACTCCGTGCTTGCGTCCCGCAACTCTTCCGGGTCAGTGACAATCGGCGGAGCGGTGGTTCCTTCTCCTCTTCTCTGGAGCCTGGCGCATGGCGATCGAGGTTCGACCAGCGGACGTGTTCGACGACATCAAGACGATGGTAGGACCGAAGCGGGCAGACGCGAACGTATGCTGGTGTCTGAGCTACCGCATCCCGTCAAAGGAGAACGTATCGCTACGGGGGCCCGCCCGCGGTGAGAAGGTCGCCGAGCTCATGGAGCACGGGCCGGTCGGTGTGCTCGCCTACGACGGTGACGAGGTTGTCGGATGGGCGGCGGTCGCACGACGCGCCGATACGACCTTCGCGCGCAACCGCACGATCCCACACGTCGATGACCTGGACGTGTGGTCGGTGTGGTGCATCCGCGTGCGGCCGGGACACCGCGGCAAAGGGATCTCACATTCGCTACTCGCGGGCGCTGTCGAATTCGCGCGCTCCCGGGGCGCGCCGGCGATTGAGGGCTACCCGGTCGACAACCAGGGCGAAAAGGTCGATCTCACGATGGCGTACGTCGGAACGCGCGCGCTCTTCGAGAAGGCGGGATTTCGCAAGGCCGCCGACACATCGTCGGTCCTCAACGGTTTTCCGCGGGTGCTGATGCGGCTGGACCTGCGGTAGCCTGTGACCACTCCGGCCGTTCGCTAGGCGCGCGGGACCTGCGATGTTCAGCCGAAAGCTCGGATGCTGCGTTCTGAAGCGGAGCGGAGCCGCAGCCCCACTCCGCCGCATGCGTGGCCCAAGCTGCGGAACGCGACAAGGGGTTCAGTCGATATAGCAGCGGCACTGGCCGCTCTCACACCACCCGGTGCCGAAACCGACCGTCTGGCAGAAGGTACGGCACAGGTCGTCCTTACAGACGCCGGTTCCATCGGAGAGGACCGGGGCAGCGAACGCCTGGTTGGCTCCGAAGGTGATCGCAACAGCGACACCGGCGCCGAAGCTCCAAGTCAGGGCCTGTGAAAGAGCGTGCTTCATGGATTCCCTCCAGTGAGAACGTGGAACACGCAGCACGGCGGAAGTGCCGAAGTGCGCGACTCGCGGTAGAGAATGCCGGGAACTACGTGCGAGGTCAAGCGGAGGAGACTGCACTGCTACAGGACACATCGTCCCGGACGGGTGTGCGGCTGCGTCAGAGCAGAGTGCACGCTGACGCAGCCGCGCCTTGTATCTGCGCCGGGATTTGAATCTGCGCACGGGAGCCTGGGACTGCTCCGCACGGCACGCGCCTAGTGTAACGCCCTCAAGTTCAGGTGCGTGCAGCCGAACGTGAATTCACCCCGGAGTGTGACCGGCGCTCAAGGCACCAATCGCTACGGTGGCCGCCGGCTGCATGTCGCCTGCAGCGCTCCCGTTAAAGCGATTTGAATGCGGGTGCGGAGCATGCAAGGCGGAGCAGCAACAGCTCCCGAATCATGAGGAGGTGCTCATGCCGAGTCCCTACTCGCTGGATCTGCGGCAACGGGTGATCGCCGCGTGCGAAGCCGGTGAGCACA
>DASYWD010000464.1 GCA_035936415.1 Longimicrobiaceae bacterium | reverse complement strand
CCCCCGAGCGGGTGGTGGCGGCGCAGGTGGGGGACGGCGCGGTGGTCGTCCGCGGGCGCGACGGGTCGCTGCACGCAGCGGACGCGGCGGCGCACGCTGGCGAGTACCTGAACGAGACGGTCTTCCTGACCTCCCCGGGAGCGCTGGACGCGCTCGCCCCGACGGAGTGGGAGGAGGCCCCGTCGCACCTGGCGCTGCTCACGGACGGGCTGCAGCTGCTCGCGCTGCGGATGCCGCGGGGCACGCCGCACCCGCCCTTCTTCGAGCCTCTGTTCCGCTTCGTCGCGGAGGAGCCGGACCCCGGCCGCGCCTCCGAGCGGCTCCGGGCGTACCTGGCGGGGCCGCGAGTGGCCGCGCGGGCCGACGACGACCTCACCCTCCTCCTGGCCGCGCTCGGCTGAACCGGCGATGAGCGACCCGATCCACCTCCGTCGCGAGAGCACTGGCCTCCCCCTCCTGCTGGCGCCCGGCACCGAGCTGGGCGTGGGCGGCCAGGCCACGGTGTACCCCGCACCAGAGGGGAGGGACGTGGCGAAGCTGTACCACCGTCCCATCTCCGACCAGGAGCGGAAGCTCCGCGTCATGCTGGCCCACCGGCCGGCGGGAGCCTCTGGCGGCCCGGATGGCGGCACCCTCGCGTGGCCGGAGGACCTTCTGTACCGCGCAGACGGCGCCTTCGCAGGACTACTGCTCCCGCGCGTCGAGGCGAAGCTCCGGGTCTTCGAGCTGTACAACCCCGCCACCCGGCGCGAGCGGCTGCCGCTGTTCCACCACGGCCTGCTGCACCGGGCGGCCCGCAACCTGGCCGCGGCGTTCGACGAGCTGCACGCCGCCGGCTACGTGGTGGGCGACGTGAACGAGTCCAACGTCCTGGTGGGGGAGAACGGCCGGGTCACCCTGATCGACACCGATTCGTTCCAGGTGCGCGACCCCGCGACGGGGGAGGTGTACCGCTGCCCGGTGGGCCGGCCGGAGTTCACCCCGCCGGAGCTGCGCGGGGCGTCGTTCGGCGAGGTGGACCGCACCCCGGAGCACGACCGCTTCGGGCTGGGGGTGCTCGTGTTCCAGATGCTGATGGAAGGGACCCACCCCTTCGCCGGGCGCTACCGCGGCGCGGGGGAGCCACCCCCGGTGCAGGAGCGGATCGCGGCGGGGCACTTCCCGTACGCGCGCCGGGGCGGCGGATCCGTGGGGCCGCCCAGGACGGCGCCCCCGCTGGAGGTGCTCGACCCCGCCCTGCGCGAGCTCCTCCTGCGCTGCTTCGAGGACGGGCACCGTGATCCGGCGGCCCGCCCCGAGGCCGCGGAGTGGCGGGATGTCCTGGAGGCGGCGGAAGCGGCGCTCGTCGTCTGCGGCCGGAACGAGCAGCACCGCTTCGGGGCGCACCTGGACGCCTGCCCGTGGTGCGAGCGCGCCCTCCGGCTGCACGGTCGGGATCCGTTCCCGTCGGGAAAGGCGGTTCGTCGTGGCGAGCATCGCCGCCCGCCGTCGAGCGTGCCGGGGGCGGCCGGGAGCGCCGTACAGGAGCCGGCGGGGCTCGTGCTGCGGGCGTACGGCGCCATGCTCGAGAACGGGTGGGCCTGGCTGGCGGTGGGCGCAGCTGCGCTGGGACTGGTGGCCGAGGATGTCGGTGTCATCCTCTTCCTCCTCGCCATGGGGTGGCTCTCCTTCCCCGCCTGGCGCACCGCGCTGGGCGTGACCCGGGTCCGCCCCCTCAACGGGTTCCTTACCGCGCTCACGGTTCTCCTCGTGGGGGCCGGCCTGGTGTCGACGCACGACCCGCTCTCCGACCCAGCGGCGACGAGCCTCACGGCACCGCTGCCGGACGGGGCGATCGAGTGGGTCCCGCACGCCTTCGCCAGCGAGGCCGTGGACCGGAAGCCCGCCCCGCTGGACCTCGGCCCGCTCACCAAGCCGATGTCCATGATGCGGGACGGACCGGCCACGCGATCGGGGCCGTCGGTGGTCGAGCTGGTCGTGGACGAGGACGGGCGCGTGGAGCCGGCGACCCTGGCTGTTGAACCGGCTTCCGACTCCATCCTGGTCGAAGCGCTGCGTCCGTTCCTGCACGAGCTCCGCTTCGTGCCCGGGGAGCGGGGCGGTCGACCCGTACGGACGCAGGTGCGCTTCATGGTCCGATGGTTCAATGGCAGGGTGGCGCCGGAGTTCCAGTGGGCGAGCTGGGGTCCTCACGCAGATTATCTCACCCGGGAGGCGTGGCCGGGGTGGCAGACGCCGACGGCCCAGGAGCCGCCAAGACTTCTCAACGCCGCGCAAATGGAGGAGCTGCTGGACCGCACGTTCCCGCCGGAGCGCCGCAGGAACGGCTTCGAGGGAACGGCGATCGTACGGTTCCGGGTGGACGAGAGGGGTGTCGTGAACCCGGCGAGCATCGTCATCACGGATTGCCCCGACGACGCGTTCGCGCCCTCGGCCGCCATGCTGGCGAACCGGCTGCGGTACGCGCCGGCCACGTACGCGGGGAAGGCCGTCCCCGCGTACGTCACGATCGATCTCTACTGGGATCTGTACAGTTGATGCGCTCCGCCCGATGACGTCCCTCTTGACAGCCGGGCGGCTGCCGATTACACTCCTCGCCCTCAGGGAGTCGCGTCCCGATGTTCCAGCGTCCACCCCGGTCCCGTGCATGCCACGGGGCCCGGCGTGGTCCCGAAGCTCCGGCTCCGGGAGAACATCGGCGGCGCGATTTTGCGTTTCCGGCGGGTCCGTCCCGCCCACCCGGGCAATCTCGAACAACGACAGGCAGGGCTCCGATGCAGGCACGCACGCTCCACCGACTCTCCCGCAACCTCCGGACGGACGCGACCATCGCGTCGCCCGTGTCGTGGGGTGCGTGCGCCGGTCGGCCGGGCGGCGTCTGCCTGCCGCGGCGGCAGAGCGGCAAGGATCGAGGCACAACCAGCGTGGGGATTCCGGGAGGGTGCGCTCCATGAGCGCGTAACCCTCTCCGGAACCGGGAGCGAGACGATCGCCCCACCCGCGCACTGGCCGGGTGGGGCGATCTGCGTTTCAGGGCACACGCTCGACAGGAGGTGACGAACGACGATGGATCCGACGAACGAGTGAAGGGTGGCCGGCGGGCGCGAGGCTCCGAGCACGTGGACACGCGACTCCCGGTGCGAGGGGCGGACATCCCGCCGCGCCACCCCGACCAGGCACGACAGCAAGGGGCCGTAGCTCAACGGGTAGAGCGCCGGAAAATATCCTCGCCGCTCCTTGCCCAGCGACTGGGCCGATGGTCGAGGCTTATCGGGATCCGGAGGTTGCGGATTCGACTTCCGCCGGCCCCATGCAGGAACCAGCGAACACGGGAAGGTGCGACATGGACCAGGACGCCCACCGCTGAGCGCCGCCTCCGGGCGCCGCGCCGGCGGACGACGGAAGACGACCACGGCACGGCAACCACAGCCACGGAGCAGCCATGAGCACCACGGGACGCTACTTCTACCGCGACCACAGGTCGGGCCGCACGTTCTGCGTCGAGCCGGTCAGCGACCGGAGCCAGAAGGTCGACGACCAGCACTGGAGCAACGGCGGGATCACCCCCGTCCGGGGCGGCGCGGTCCGCGAGGAGGACTCGGTCATCACCCCGGAGAACGGGTTCAGGAACATCACCCACCTGCCGCCGGGCGTGAGCCCCGACGGATACATCGAGATGCTCCTCCGGGGGCGGACCGGGGCGGGGGAGGGCTGAGGCAGGGAGGACGGAGGAAGGCCGTAGCTCAGGGGCAGAGTGCCGGAGAGTGTTCCCTCCCCACACACACGTCCGCACTGCGGGCCGACGGCGGAGGGTTACCGTTCACTCCGGAGGTCACGGGTTCGATTCCCGTCGGCCTTCCTCCGTTCACGAAAAGGCCGTTCGCAGCAGCAGTTCGACAGGATCACGATCATGTCGTGGGCGGTGGCAGAGCGTCCCTCGCCACCCTTCACCCGCACCGCGGGCCGGCGGTAGAGGGTTGCCTGGTCGAAGCCGAAAGGCGAAGCGGTTGAGCTGCGGGCACTCGCTCCGCTCCGCGTCGGATCCGCCCTCTCCCCGTCCACGACACGTTTACCCGGAAGCCGCGGGTCGAAGCAGTCGGGTTCTCGCCTGCCAAGCGATCTCCCGGTAAGGGAGGTTATTCCCGGCCGCACCCCACATCCGCGGCTTCCGGCACCACCCTTCGCCCAGAATGGAGGCGATCAGCGATGATGATGGACTTCACCCGGTACGTGGCGACCCGCCTGCGGCGGCTGCGCACCCCGCAGAGCGAGCCGATCCCCGGGACGGCGCAGGTGCCGAACTCGGCCGGCGGGTTCGCGTGGGCCGTGGACCGCTGGACCCGGCTCGACCGCTTCCTGGTGCTGGGGAGCGAGGGCGGGACCTTCTACGTCGGGGAGCGGGAGCTCACCGTCCAGAACGCCGCCAGCGTGGCCGAGTGCATCGCGGAGGACGGGGTGCGCGTGGTGCGGCGGGTGGTGGAGATGAGCGCCTCCGGGCGGGCCCCGAAGAACGATCCCGCGCTCTTCGTGCTGGCGATGGCGGCGGGGCTCGGAGACGAGACCACCCGGCGCGCGGCGCTGGAGGCGCTGCCGCGGGTGGCGCGCACGGGGACCCACCTCTTCCACTGGCTGCGGTACGTGCAGGCGTTCCGCGGGTGGGGGCGGGGGGTGCGGCGGGCGGTGGGGGCGTGGTACACCGCGAAGCCGGCGCGGGAGCTGGCCTACCAGCTCCTGAAGTACCCCTCGCGCAACGGGTGGTCGCACCGCGACGCGCTCCGGCTGGCGCACCCCCGGCCGGAGTCGGAGGAGCAGCGGATCCTGTTCCGCCGCGTGGTGTCGCGCCAGACGGGAGAGATCCCCCCGGAGCTGGAGGGGACGGAGACGGTCCGGCTGCTGCGGGCCGTCGACGAGCTGCACGGGAGCGATCCGGTGGCTCCGGCGCGCGCCGCGGCGCGGGTGCGCGAGCACCGGCTCACCCGCGAGATGCTCCCCACGGAGCTGCTCCGGGAGCCCGCGGTGTGGGAGGCGCTGCTGCAGGAGATGCCGCTGACGGCGCTGATCCGCAACCTGGGGGTGATGAGCGGAGTGGGGCTCCTGGCACCGATGAGCGAGGCGGCGAGGACGGTGGCCGCCCGCCTGACGGACGGGGAGGCGCTGCGGCGGGCGCGGGTGCACCCCGTCGCGGTGCTGGCGGCGCTCCGGACGTACGCGCAGGGGCACGGGATGCGGGGACAGGCCAGCTGGACCCCCGTCCCACAGGTGGTGGACGCGCTGGACGCGGCCTTCTACCTGGCCTTCGCGAGCGTGCAGCCCACGGGGAAGCGCACCCTCCTGGCGCTGGACGTGTCCGGGTCGATGGAGGCCCGCATCCTGGGGATGGAGTTCCTGAGCTGCCGGGAGGCGTCGGCGGCGATGGCGCTCGTCACCGCGGCCACGGAGACGCAGCACCACTTCGTGGCCTTCACCAGCGGGAGCCACCCCGGGCGGTGGGGGATGAGCAGCGGGCTCACGCCGCTGGCCATCTCCCCGCGGCAGCGCCTGGACGACGTGGTCCGGACGGTCAGTGGGATCCCCTTCGGGGGGACGGACTGCGCGCTGCCGATGCTGGAGGCGGCGAAGCACCGGTGGACGGTGGACACCTTCGTGGTCTACACCGACAACGAGACCTGGGCGGGAGAGGTGCACCCCGCGCAGGCGCTCCGCGAGTACCGGGAGCGGACGGGGATCCCGGCGAAGCTGGCCGTCGTCGGGATGGCGTCCAGCGGGTTCAGCATCGCGGACCCGGAGGACGGGGGGATGCTGGACGTGGTCGGGTTCGACGCCTCCGCCCCCCAGCTGATCGCGGACTTCGCCCGGTAGGCGGCCGCGGGACTCCGGTCCCGCGGCCCCTTCGCGTTCCCCGCGCTCCGCCCGCTACATCCGCGGGTCCTCCCTGCGGAACTCCAGCGCCAGGGTGCGGGTGCGGCCACCGGCGGTGACGTCCGTCACCTGCAGGGTGCGCTCGTCCAGGACCTGCCCCGTCGCGGAGCCGAAGGCGGTCGCCGCGCCCGCGGTGAAGCGGACGGTGGCGCCATCGCGCGCGTAGCGCCCCTCCGCGCGGTGGGCGACCGGGGGGCGCGTGGTCGCCCCGCAGACCTCCTGCGTGGTGCCGCTGAACGAGAAGCCGCCCTCCTCCAGCGAGAGGGTGCCGTGCACCGCCCGTACCTCGCACCCGCCGCGCCGGTCCACGACGGCCGGGAGGGTGGAGCCGTTCACCTGCATCAGCCGGTAGACGCCCTGGATCCCCGCATCGGGCCGCGGCTGCCGCGCGACATCTTCCGGGAGGGGCGGCACGGGACCCTCCAGGGTGGGGACGGCCCGGGGGGCGGGCGGCGCGGGCTCCGGGACGACCCCGGTGCACCCGGCGGCGAGCACGGCCACGAGGGCGGCGAGCGGTGCGGTGCGTCGGATGGTCATGGCGGTGCGGGCACGGGTGAAGGCCGCGGCCACGGGGCCGCGCGTGGAAGGGGACATGGATGCACCGCGCATGCCGCCGCCCTCGCATTCCGGCGCGCGATGCCGTATCTTGGTGGTCCGCAACGACGTACCCCCTGCCGCGCTCCTGCCATGCTCCGCATCCGGAGAATCCGCTTCCCCGTCCCGTTCGCCGTTGCCACCGCCAGCTCCGCGGAGCCGCCGGTCGCGCACGGGGCCCCCTGCGTCAACTGCGCGTGCGAGACCCCGGGCCGCTACTGCCCCCGATGCGGGCAGGAGCGCCGCAACCGGCTGGTCTCCCTGCCCGCCCTGGCGGCGGACTTCCTGGAGGACGAGATGGCGCTCAGCTCGCGCCTCCCGGTCACCGTCCTCTTCCTGCTCGCCCGCCCCGGGTTCCTGACGCGGGAGTACCTGCGCGGCCGCATCGTCCGCTACATCCGCCCGCTGAAGCTGTACCTGGGCACGAGCGTGATCTTCTTCCTGCTCGTCTCCGTGCTCGACTCGGACTGGCTCAACGTGGGACTGGACGAGCCCGGGGCCTCCGCCCCGGCCCCCGCTCCCGCCGGGGCGGAGGAGGCGCCGGTGGTGGCGGCGGACGCGAGCCCGGCGGCGGCGGTGGAGGGGGGGGCGCCTGGGCCCGGAGAGAAGTCCTGGGTGGACGAGATCGAGGTCAGCGTGCCCAACCCGCTGCTGAAGCACCTGCTGGAAGAGAAGCGGGCGCACTTCCGCCGCATGACGCCGGGGGAGGCGTTCCGCGAGGTGATGAAGGAGTTCCGGGAGCACGTCCCCACCATGATGTTCGTGCTCCTCCCGGTCTTCGCGCTGCTACTCAAGCTGCTTTACGCCCGGCGGGGGAGGCTGTACGTGGAGCACTTCGTCTTCGCCCTGCACCTGCACGCCTTCGCCTTCGCGACGTTCGGGGTGATGCTCCTGGCGCGCAACTCCACCGTCGTCGGGGTGCTCGTCCTCTGGGTGCTGCTCTACACCTTCCTGGCGATGCGGCGCGTGTACGGGCAGTCGCTGCTGAAGACCGGGGTCAAGTACCTGGCCCTGGGGTGGACGTACTCGCTGGTGATGACGGTCGCCGCCGCCATCACCGCCGTCATCACGGTGCTCCTGGTCTGATCGGCCCGCCGGGCCGCACCGGACCGGCAGGGCGAGGGCCCCTCTCCGCCGTGGAGAGGGGCCCTCGCGCGCATCCGTTCCGGTCCCGCCGCTACTCCGGCGCCCGGTCGGCGGGGACGGACTGCCGGCCGTGGCGGGTGTGCTCGCCGCCCGGCTCGCCGCGCCGCCCGACGCCTGCCGCGGGGAGGGTGCGCTCCCCGGCGGGCACCTCGAAAAATCCAGAGCTGCTGCGCCTTTCGCACGTCACGGGGGATTCCGGCGCGGGCCGTGCGGGGTTACTTTCCGGCTCTCATGGGCGGCTTCGTCCGGATGGCCGCAGGGCCGCGGGTAGACACTTCAGGAGAGACGGAACGGAATGGCAAGCGCACCGTTGTTGGTTTCCAGCGGGCCGAGGACGCCCATCGAGCGGATCCTCACCCCCTTCCAGCGCTTCGCGCGCGTCGAGTCTTCCGGCGGGATCGTCCTGATCCTCTGCACGCTGATCGCCTTGGTCCTGGCCAACTCCCCGCTGGCGGAGAGCTACCATCACCTGTGGGAGACGGACCTGGAGATCGGCTGGGCGAACTACGAGTTCCACCTCACCTTCCACCACTTCATCAACGACGGCTTGATGGCCGTCTTCTTCTTCCTGGTGGGGCTGGAGATCAAGCGCGAGGTGCTGGTGGGGGAGCTGGCGTCGGTGAAGCGCGCCGCCCTCCCCATCGCCGCCGCGGTGGGCGGCATGGTGGTCCCCGCGCTCGTCTACGCGGCGCTCAACGCGGGCGGGCCGGGAGCGTCCGGGTGGGGGATCCCCATGGCCACCGACATCGCCTTCGCGCTGGGGGTGCTGGCGCTGCTGGGGCCGCGGGCCCCGCTGGCGCTCAAGGTGTTCCTGGCCGCGCTCGCCATCGTGGACGACATCGGGGCGGTGCTGGTGATCGCCTTCTTCTACACGGCCGGCGTCTCCTGGACGGCGCTGCTCGCCGCCGCGGCCTTCCTGGCGGCGATGGTGGCGGCGAACCGGCTGGGGGTGCGCACCCCGCTGGTGTACCTCCTCCTGGGGATCGGCCTCTGGGCCGCCTTCCTGGCCTCGGGGATCCACGCCACGGTGGCCGGGGTCCTCTCGGCCATGGCGATCCCGGCGCGCAACCGGATCGACACGGCGGAGTTCCTGGACCGCGGCCGCCACCTGATGGAGGAGTTCGACGCGGCCGGCGTGGAGGGGGCCGACGTCCTCACCAACCACGGCCAGCAGACGGTGATCCAGGCCATCGAGAGCACCTGCGAGGCGGCGCAGTCTCCGCTGCAGCGGATCGAGCACGACCTCCAGCCCTGGGTGGCGTTCATCATCATCCCCCTCTTCGCCCTGGCCAACGCGGGGGTCCACCTCTCCGGGAACGTGGCGGAGGCGTTCGCCCACCCCGTGACGCTGGGCGTCATCCTGGGCCTGGTGGTCGGGAAGCCCATCGGGATCACGCTCTTCTCCTGGGCGGCGGTGCGTGCCGGGCTGGCGACGAGGCCGGAGGGGATCACCTGGCGCGCGCTGCACGGGGTGAGCTGGCTGGGGGGGATCGGCTTCACCATGTCGCTCTTCATCGCCACGCTCGCCTTCCCCACCGGCGCGATGGTGGACGAGGCGAAGATGGGGATTCTCGCCGCTTCGCTCGTGGCGGGGATCGTCGGATGGCTCCTCCTCCGCCCGGTGCAGGCCCCCGCCGCGGAGCCGGAGCCCGCACCGGCCGCGGGCCTGACGTAGCCGTCTCCGTCGTGCCGCACTCCGGCGCGGAGCCGACCATCCACCGGGAGGGTCGGCCCCGCCTCGTCGACGGGCCGGAGCCAACGTTTCCTCTCCCCTCCTCCTCCCTTCATGCGCGCCGAAGCGCCGGTCCTGTTCGATGCGTTCCTGCCCGGGTACGACGTGGCCTCGCGCCACCACCGGGAGGTCGCCGCGCCGCCGGAACGGGTGTGGGCCGCCGTTCGCGCACTGGAGCTGGGGCGCTCCCCCGTCATCCGCACACTGTTCCTGCTGCGCGGTGTCCCGGCGCTGCTCACCCGTCCGCGCGAGGTGCTTTCGGCCCGCCGCGCCGGGAAGCCGGGGCTGGGGCTCACCGCGGACGAGCTGCTGCGCGGCGGGTTCACTCTGCTGGGAGAGCGCCCGGGTGAGGAGCTGCTGCTGGGGCTGGTCGGGCGCTTCTGGAGGGCGGACGGGGGGATCGTGCCCGTTCCGGCCGAGGGATGGCGGAAGTGGGAGCGGCCCGGCTACGCCAAGGCGGCGTGGAGCTTCACGCTGACGCCCGGTCCGGACGGCACCACCCGGCTCGCCCGGAGACGCGGGTGCGCTGCACGGACGCCGAGAGCCGCCGACGCTTCCTGCGCTACTGGCGGGTGGTGGGGCCCTTCAGCGGTCTGATCCGGCGCGAGATGCTGCGGGCGCTGGCGAAGGCTGCGTCGGCCTCGTGAAGCTTCGCCGGCTCAGACGCCCCGGCGTTGCCGGGCGTCCAGGTGCAGCGAGAGGGCCGTGTAGAACACCGGGTACAGGAGTGAGGCCCACAGCAGCCACGGCGTGGCGTGCGGATAGCCGGGGAGCATCGCCGCGAGGATCGCCAGCCACGCCACGGCGCCCCCCAGCACGGGGATCCGCCACGGCCGCGGCGCCAGGTTGGGGTAGACGAACCGTACCGGGGCCACCGTCAGCACCGCCAGCGCCAGGAGCAGCACGGCGTTAGGCCACGGGCCGACGCGTGCGGACAGGATTCCGGCGTAGAAGGCCACGATGTTCCAGTACGACGGGAATCCCAGGAAGAACCCGCCCCCCTCGTCCTTGGCGCCCGCGTTCGCGAAGCCGAAGAGGCTCGCCACGAGGGCGGGCGCCACCCACACCCACCCGGGCTCCGGCACCCACCCCATCCGCCACACCAGCAGCAGCGGGAGGAAGGTGAAGGTCAGGTAGTCCACGATGTCGTCGATGGTCCGCCCGTCGATCCCCGGAGCGTTCACCTTCACCTGCCATCGCCGGGCCAGCGGGCCGTCGGTGGCGTCCACCAGCACGGCCAGCGCCAGCCACAGGAACACCCGGCGCGGGTCCGGCTCCGGAGCGCAGGTCTCCGCGGCGGCGAGGAACGCGAGCACCACCCCGGAGGCGGTGTAGACGTGGACGACGTAGGCGCGTGCCCGGTCGCCCCAGGAAGGTGTAGAGGTCATTCGCGCGACGGCCGGTCGTCGCCGGTGCGGGCGGCCTCCATCTCCTCCTGGACCCGCTCCTCCGCGTCCTCCAAATCGCCGGGTTTCCGCGGGGTCTCCGGCTGCTCCTGCCGGGCTTCGGGTGCGTAGAGCAGCCGGATCAGGAGCGGGAAGTGGTCGGAGCCGACCGCCTCCAGCCGGCGCAGCTCGACGAGCTGGAAGTGGCCGGAGTGGAAGACGTGGTCCAGCGGGAAGCGGAAGAGCGGGTTGTTGGCGTTGTAGCTGTTGAAGAGCCCCCGCCCCACCCGCGGGTCCAGGAGCCCGCTCAGCCGGAGGAAGAGCTCGCTGGTGGGCGACCACGCCACGTCGTTGAGGTCGCCCGCCACCACCGTCGGCACCTCCTCGCCTTCGCCGATCTCCCGCCCCACCAGCACCAGCTCGGCGTCGCGCGGGGTGGAATCCTGGTCGCCGATCGGCTCGGGCGGCCGCGGGTGCAGGCCGTGCAGCACGATCCGGTCACCGCTGCGGAGCGTGATCCCGGTGTGGACGGAGGGGATGTCGTCCTGAACGATGAAGCGCACGTGCGGCTCCACCAGGGGGAGCCGGGAGAAGAGCGCCAGCCCGTAGTGGTTGTCCTGCGGCTGCAGCACGGTGTGAGGGTGCGTCCGGGCGAGCGGCTCCAGCGCGCGGACCCAGGCGGCGTCGGTCTCCAGGGCCAGGACCACGTCCGGGTCGTGCTTCCGCACGGTGCGCAGGAAGCGGGCGTGGTCCCGGTTCTCCATCAGCACGTTGCAGATCAGCAGCCGGAGCGTGGCGTCCTCCCGCCGCTGGACTCGGGCGTGGTCGGCGCGCTCCACCTGCACGGACGCCAGGGGGGTGAAGGGGCGGATCTTGATGCACTGCCAGGCGACGGTCAGCGCGACCGCGGACAGGAACACCCACTCCCACGCGCGCCCCTGGAAGAAGAACGCGTAGTACAGCAGGCCCGCGAGTCCCGCGATCGAGGCGATCTGCGCGCGCGGGAAGTCCCACCCGCGGACGAACCAGTGCGGGCTGCGGCTGAAGCCGAGCGCCGTTCCGCCCGCCATCAGCACACCGGCGGAGACCAGCATCCACTGCAGAACACTGCGCATGTCGGGCGGCTCAGGGTCCGGGTTTCGGGGACGGGTCTCCCTCCGCAGGAGGGCAGGACCAATTCCGCTGCTCAGATGATGCTGCTCCGCAACCGGCGGGCCGCGCGGTCGTGCGCAACAACCAGCTGCGTGCGCTGCTGGAGCGCTTCTGGCCCGGACCGCCGAAGCTGGACTTCCCCCGGGTGACGGACAGGGGGTTAAGCAGCCACCCTCGGGGTGAGGGCGAGCTGGTCCTCATACTCGGCGGGGCTCTTGTAGCCGAGGCTCGAATGCAGACGCTGCCGATTGTACCACGCCTCAATGTAGTCGAAGATCGCCCGCCGGGCCTCTTCTCTCGTGTGCCAGTCGCTGTCCTCGATCAGCTCCCACTCCAGCGTGGCGAAGAAGCTCTCGGCCACTGCATTGTCCCAGCAGTCTCCCTTGCGGCTCATGCTGCAGCTGATCCCATGCTGGGCCAGGATCTCCTGGTAGGGGGTCGAGGCATACTGCACGCCCCGATCCGAGTGGTGCAGCAGCCCAGGACCTGGCTTGCGCCTCCAGAGCGCCATCGTGAGCGCGTCCGTGGCGAGCGCGGCCTCCAGCGTCGTCCGCATCGCCCAGCCCACCACACGTCGAGAGGCCAGGTCCAGCACCACAGCCAGGTAGAGTCAGCCCTCGCGCGTGGGCACGTAGGTGATGTCGCTGACCCAGACCTGGTCTGTTCCCGCAACCTCTTCCACCCCGAAACGCCGCTTCAAGCGGTTGGGTGCGATCGGGTACGAGTGGTTCGAATCCGTGGTCACCCGGAAACGCCGCTTCTTCTTGGCCCGGATCTCCTCCTCGCGCATCAGGCGCGCGACCCGCTTCCGGCTGCAGCGGATCCCCTTCGAGCGCAGGTGCCGGTGCACGCGGGGGCTGCCGTAGGTGCGCCCACTGCGGCGGTGGATCGAGCGGATCTCGATTCGGAGTCGCTGCTCCTGCGGGGTGCGCTCGCTCGCGGGACGCTTCGCCCAAGCGGAACCTGTGGGCGTACGCCGGTCTGGCGGTGGTGACGCACTCCAGCAGCGACTACATGATCGTGGAGGGCCGTCCCGTACGACGGCAGCGCCCGCCGATGACGCGGGGGCTGAACCGCAACCACAACCGCGTGCTCAAGAACGTGTTCAAGGGTGCGGCCAACGCGGCCGCCGCCCGTCCCGGCCCGTTGAAGGACTTCTACGACGCGATTCTGCAGCGCGGCATGCGCGAGGAGCTGGCGCGCGTCACCTTGGCGCGAAAGCTCGCGGCCGTGGCGCTGGGGCTGTGGAAGAAGGGAGAACGATTCGATGCGACGAGGCTGACGGTGCAGGCGGCATAGCGCCCCGCGGGCGAGCCGGCGGTGTGGGGCACGTGAGCTCCGTCCGCGGCTCCGAACGTCCGGGGCAAGGGATTGCGAGGGGAAGTCTCATCGGGGTCGTCCGCCCGGCGTGGTCTGCCGAGGCACTCGCCTAACTCCAGGCCCCCTCGTAGAACCCGAAGAAGCGTCAGGCCGGCTCCCGCAGCCGAGTCTCAGATAGAACCGTGGTTCGCACCCGTGCGACCCGAGCGCCTGCCGAATGCCCTCGCACGATCAGGAGCCCAAGCTGGAGGTGACGCATGCGGAGGAGGACTGCTCCGAAGGACCCGGTGCACCCCGAAGTCTCGCGCGCGCTGGCGAGTGAGTCGGGGCTGATTGCGAAGGCGGAAGAAGCCGCGCCATCAGCGATGGGGGAGAACGTCCTTGACAACCGCTCTCATAAAACGCCCTCAAGTTCAGGTGCGTGCGGCCAAACTGCACCTTCCAGACGCGGCGACTGGCGTTGCAGTCACCAGGCGTGAAAGCACCGCCGGCCGCACGTCTCCTGCAGCGCATTCGTTAGATCCTATGTAGGAGGGGGCCGCTGCGAGTAAGCTTTCCTGGAGGTCATCACTCAACCAGGAGGAGCTTATGAATCCCGCAACGACCCCCAAGCCGACGAACTCCACCGCGCCCGTGCTGTGCCTCAGCTTCGAGCTGGGCGTCTCGCAATGGAAGATGGCCTTCAGCACCGCACTGGGTCAACAGCCACGGCTACGGAGCATCCCGGCCCGCGACCTGGCACACGTGGAGAAGGAGATCGACGGGGCCAAGGCGCACTTCGGGCTTCCTGCCGAGACGCGGGTCATCTCCTGTTACGAGGCCGGACGCGACGGCTTCTGGCTGCACCGGGCGCTGTGCGCGCAGGGGTTCGAGAACCAGGTGGTGGACTCCTCCAGCATCGAGGTCAACCGACGAGCGCGGCGGGCGAAGACGGACCGGCTGGATGCGGGCAAGCTGCTCGACCTGCTCTGGAGATGGCTCCTGGGAGAGAAGAAGTGCTGGAGCATCGTGCGGGTGCCGAGTCCCGAGGAGGAGGACCGCAGGCAACTGCACCGGGAGCTGATGACGACGAGGAGGGACCGCACGCGGGTGACGAACCGCATCCAGGGGCTGCTCTTCGCCCAGGGC
>DASYWD010000463.1 GCA_035936415.1 Longimicrobiaceae bacterium | reverse complement strand
CCCATCCCCAGCTCGGCCGCGAACACCTCCTCCGCCCACTCCACCATGGGCGCGTCCTCCCACCGCTCCAGGTTCACCGTCACGTCGCGGAGCGCCTCGTCGATGCGCCGCGTCAGCTCGCGCACGGCCGCGGCCTCCCCGCCCCCGGCCCCGGCCAGGTCGTCCCACGCGACGGGCTCGCCGACGACCAGCAGCGCCTCCGAGCGGAAGCGCTCCTTGCGCCGGAACACCAGCCCCACCGGGACGATGGGGAAGCTCCCGCCCGTCCGCTCCGCCGCGCCGAGCGCGATCCGGGCGGCACCGGTCTTGAGGGGGGCCAGCGACGGCTCGCTGTGGCTCAGCCCCTCCGGGAAGATCCCCACCGCGTCCCCCTCCGCCAGCGCGGCGTGCGCGGCCCGGAAGGTGTCGGTGTTCGCTCCCATCTTCGCGGGGTCGTCCTGGGCACGATAGACGGGGATCGCGCCGGCTCCGCGCACCAGCCACCCCACGCCGCGGTCGCCGAAGAGCGGGGCCTTCGCCAGGAAGCGCACTGGGCGCCCCGCGGCGGCGGCGACCGCGGCGGGGTCCAGGAGGGAGTTGGGGTGGTTGGCCACCAGGAGCACGGGGCCGCGGGGCGGGACGCGCTCGCCGCCCACCTCCAGCCGGTAGAAGGTGTGGAGCGCCAGCGACGACAGGCGGGAGAGGGCGGGGAGGAGCCACATGGCGGTGCAGGAGAGGGCACGGAGCGCCGCACCGGAGTGTACCGGGGTGCGGACGGAGACGGCGGCACGCACGCAAAGGTAGCCGCGGCCGGAGCGCCGCGCGAGACGTACGGAACGACTGCGATGGACGGAAAGCCCTACTCGGTTCGCCCCTTCCGCCCCGCGCCGGGGCTGGGGAACCCGCACGCACAGACCATCGGCGGCAGGTACCTCCGCCCCCGCGAGCCGATCCCCTTCCGCCGTGAGCGGGTGGAGACCCCGGACGGCGACTTCCTTGACCTGGACTTCGCGGAGCTCCCCGGCGTCTCCTGGGACGACGCCGGAGCGCCGGCCGCGGTGATCCTGCACGGGCTGGAGGGGTGCTCGCAGTCCGGGTACGTCCTGCAGACCCTGCGCGAGCTCGCGGGGCGGGGGATCCGCGCGGTCGCCCTGAACTTCCGCACCTGCGGCGGCGAGCCCAACCGGCTCGCGCGCTTCTACCACTCCGGGGAGACCGGGGACCTGGGCTTCGTCCTGCGGATGCTGGCGGAGCGGCATCCGCGGGCGCCGCTCGCGGCGGTCGGCTTCTCGCTGGGCGGGAACGTGCTCCTCAAGTACCTGGGCGAGAGCGGGGCGGCGGCGCTTCCCCGGGCAGCCGTGGCGGTGTCAGTCCCCTTCGACCTCGCGGCCGGCGCCCGGAACATGGAGCGGGGGATGGGCCGCGTCTACACCGCCCGCTTCCTCCGCACCCTGCGCGAAAAGTACCGGCAGAAGCGCCCGCTGATCGGCGACGTGGTGGACCCCGCGCGGGTGCTGGCGGCGCGCACCTTCCGCGAGTTCGACGACGCAGCCACGGCGCCGCTGCACGGCTTCCGCGACGCGGACGACTACTACGCCTCCTCCAGCTCGGCGTTCTACCTGGCCGGGATCCGCGTCCCCACGCTGCTGCTGCACTCCACCGACGACCCCTTCCTCCCCGACGCCGCCATCCCGCGGGCCGCCGCGCGCGAGAACCCGTGCATCACGGCGGAGTTCACGGAGCGCGGGGGGCACGTCGGCTTCGTGGCGGGGACGCCCTGGGCGCCGGAGTTCTGGGCCGAGGCGGAGGCGGCGCGGTTCCTGGGCGAGCACCTGGAGGGGTAGCGCGCGGCTGGTACGTGCTTCGCAAGGGAGGCGCAGCACGGGATCGCATCGCAGCATCTTCCCGGGCGGAGCCGCCGGCCCCGCCCGATCGAGAGAACGGAGAACGAAGGGGATCCATGCCCGAGGGGATCGAGGTGCCGGAGGAGCGCGCGGAGTTCGGCCGCACGGTGGCGGAGCGCCTGGCGCACCGCGTCGTCCTGAACGTGCCGAGCCGGAACAACCCGAAGCTTGCCCGCCTGATCGAGCGGATCAACGCCGACGACGAGCTGTACGCGCTCTGGACCGCGGTCAACGTGAACGCCGTGGAGCGCCTGGGAATGACGGACCACGGCCCGGTCCACGTGAAGATCGTGATGAACATCGCCGAGAAGCTCCTGCGCCTCCTCGTGGAGCGCGGCGTGGAGCCGGGGGTGGTGGCGAACTACGGGATGGGGCTGGAAGAGGCGGAGGTGGTGGTGGCGCTCGCCTCGCTCCTGCACGACACCGGGATGTCCATCCACCGCATCGACCACGAGGGCTTCTCGCTCTTCGTGGCGCAGGAGAAGCTCCGAGAGCTGCTGTCCGAGGTGTACGACGTCGCCACGGCCACCGTGCTGCGCTCCGAGGTCCTGCACGCCATCATCGCCCACCGCGCGGGGGGGAAGCCGCTCACCCTGGAGGCGGGGATCGTGCGCGTTGCCGACGCGCTCGACATGGCCAAGGGGCGCTCGCGCATCCCGTTCTCCGCGGGCTCGGTGAGCATCCACTCCATCTCCGCCGCGGCGGTGGAGGCGGTGCACCTGGAGTCCGGCGTGGAGAAGCCGGTCCGCCTGCGGATCGAGCTGTCCAACTCCGCGGGCGTCTTCCAGCTCGACCAGCTCTTCCGCGAGAAGCTGGCGGGGAGCGGGCTGGAGCGGTTCATCGAGCTGGAGGCCGAGTTCATCGGCGAGAACGAGCGGCGGCTGGTGACCGCGTACCGGCTGTAGTCATGGGATCGTTCTTGAACGGCGGGTTGAACAACGGATTCGGGCGTGTCCCCCGCGGGGCGGGGGCCGGGCTGCGGCGCCGTAGAGCACGAAACGACCGTGCTCTACGGCGGCGAGCCTCCGCAAACGGCCGCGGAGTCTCGCCCCTTCGGGCTCGCATCCCTCACGCGGCTCCTCGCGCGGCGCGGGAGAAATGGTCGTGAGCGGGCTGGAGCGGGTCGTCTCGGGGGGACAGGCCGGGGTGGACCGCGCGGCGCTGGACGCCGCGCTGGAGGCGGGGATCGGCGTGGGCGGGTGGTGCCCGGCCGGGCGGCGCGCGGAGGACGGTCGCATCCCCGACCGCTACCCGCTCCGCGAGACCCCCTCGGCCGACGCCGACGAGCGCACGGAGTGGAACGTGCGCGACTCCGACGGCACGCTGGTGGTCTTCGCCGGCCCGCTCCGCGGCGGGACCGAGCTGACGGTGCAGGTGGCGCACCGGCTCGGCAGGCCGCTCCTGGTGGTGGACCTGGCGCGCGGCGAGGACCCGGCGGAGGTGGCGCGGTGGATCACGGTCCTCGGCATCCGCACGCTCAACGTCGCCGGGCCGCGCGAGAGCGAGATCCCGGGGATCTACGGCCGCACGCTCGCGCTGCTGCGCGGCGTCCTCGGCGCGGAGGGCGGGTGATGCGCGTGCTGGTGACCGGAGGGGGCGGGCTGCTCGGCGGCGCCCTCCTCCGCTCGGCCCCGCCGGAGGTGGAGCTGCACGCCACCGTGCGGGGCGCGCCAGCCGCGGGCGCGGCGACCCACCCCGTGGAGCTCACGGACGCGGGGAGCGTCCGCCGGGCCTGGGACGAGGCCCGTCCCGACCTGGTGATCCACACCGCGTTCGACACCCGCGCGGGGGAGCGCGAGATCGCCGACGCGCACCGGAACGTCGCGCGCGCGTGCCGGGAGACCGGCGCGGCGCTGGTGCACCTCAGCACCGACGCGCTCCTGGACGGCAAGCACGCGCCGTACGACGAGACGGCTGCCCCCGCCCCGGTGCACGAGTACGGGCGCCTCAAGGCGCTGGCCGAAGCCGGGGTGCGCGAGGAGTGCCCGGACGCGGCGGTGGTGCGCACCTCGCTCCTCGTGCGCGCAGACCCCCCGGACCGCACCACCGCCTGGGCGGTGGACGCGCTCCGCCGCGGCGAGCCCGTGCGCCTGTTCACGGACGAGCTGCGCTGCCCCGTCGCCGTCGACGACCTGGCGGCACAGCTCTGGGAGCTGGCGGCGCTCCCGGCCGCGGAGCGCTCCGGCGTCTGGAACCTGGCCGGCCCGGAGGCGATCAGCCGCTACGCGCTGGGCCTGCTGATCGCGGCGCGGTACGGACTCGATCCCCGCGGCATCGTCCCGCTCCCGAGCGCCGCCTCGCCAGCGCCCCGCCCGCGCGACCTGCGCATGACCACCGCGCGCGCCGACCACGCGCTGCGGACGCGGCCGCGCGGCGTCAGCGTCGTGCTCGCCCCGACCGACGGCGCATGACCGGGGGCTGTGTCGCGCAGGCGGTCGGAGGCGGGATGGTCTCCGGAAGAAGTGAACCCGAAGGGACTCGCTTGCGAGCACTCGCTTCGCTCAGACATCCACTTCTTCCTCCGACCACCCCGCCTCCTCCCTGTCACCATCCCCGTGACGGCGCCGAACTG
>DASYWD010000462.1 GCA_035936415.1 Longimicrobiaceae bacterium | reverse complement strand
GACGTGTGCTTCACCGCGGCGACCGGGCGCAGCCACTTCGCGCACCGGCTGGCGCTGGTCGGCTCGGATGCGGAGGAGCTGCGGGCGCGCCTGGCCGAGCACGGCGCCGGGGGCGACCCGGTGGGCCTCTACCGGGGGCACGCGCCGGCGACGAGGCCGAAGGTGGCGTTCCTGTTCACGGGGCAGGGTGCGCAGTACGTCGGCATGGGGCGCGAGCTGTACGAGAGCGAGCCCGTCTTCCGGGATGCACTCGACCGGTGTGACGAGATCCTGCGCGGCGAGCTGGAGCGGCCCCTCCTCTCGGTGCTGTATCCGGCCGAGGGAGAGGATTCCCCGCTGGACCGGACGGCGTACACGCAGCCGGCGCTCTTCGCCCTCGAGTACGCCCTGGTGCAGCTCTGGAAGAGCCGCGGCGTCGAGCCCGCGTTCGTGGCGGGCCACAGCGTGGGTGAATACGTGGCCGCCTGCGTGGCCGGCGTGCTCGGGCTGGAAGACGCACTGCGGCTGATCGCCGCGCGGGGGCGGCTGATGGAGGCGCTGCCGGAGGGCGGGGCCATGGCCGCCCTCTTCACGGAAGAGGCGCGGGTGCGTGCGCTGGTGGAGCCGCGGTCCGGCCGGGTGTCCGTCGCGGCGGTGAACGGGCCCACGGAGACGGTGATCTCCGGAGAGGCGGAGGCGGTGGAGGAGATCGTCTCACTCCTCTCCGCCGAGGGAGTGGAGCACCGGCGGCTGGTGGTCTCGCACGCGTTCCACTCGCCCCTGCTGGAGCCCATGCTGGAGGAGTTCGAGCGCGTCGCCTCCGCGGTCGAGTACCGCGAGCCGACGCTGGGCATCCTCAGCAACGTGACGGGCCGGCTCGCCAAGGGAGAGGAGCTGCGCAGCGCGGACTACTGGAGGCGGCACACGAGGGAGGCGGTGCGCTTCGCGGACACGGTGCAGTCGCTCTGGGAGCTGGGGGTGCGCGTCTTCGTGGAGGTCGGCCCGTCCGCGACGCTGCTGGGGATGGGCCGGCGCATCGCCCCGGAGGGGGAGGGCGCCTGGGCGCCGTCGCTGCGCAAGGGCAGGGGCGAGCGCGAGACGTTCGCCTCGGCGGTCGCCTCGGTGTGGACGGCGGGCGTGGGGGTGGACTGGGAGGCGGTGCTGGGCCGGCGGCGCAGGGTGGAGCTGCCGACCTATCCCTTTCAGCGCAGGCCCTACTGGATGGAGGCGCCCCGCCCGCGCGCCGCCGTGGGCCCGCGTCGCGGTGGCGGACTGCTCGGCGAGCGGATCGAGTCGCCGGGGCTGAACGGCGCGCTCGTCTGGCAGACGGAGCTGAGCACGGACGCGCAGCCGCACCTGGCCGACCACCGCATCTACGGCGCCGTGGTCGTCTCCGGCGCGCAGTACCTGGCGATGGCCGCCGCAGCCGCGGCCGACGTGCTCGGCGGCGACGCCGTGGAGCTGCGCGAGGTGGCCTTCCACCAGCCCATCGTGCTGGAGGAGGGCGAGACGCGGCACGTACAGCTCGTCCTCTCGCCCGCGGAGGGGGACGGGCGGCGGCGCTTCGAGGTGTACGCCCGCGCCGGTGAGGGCGAGTGGACGCTGCACGCCACCGGCTTCGTCGCCCCCGCCGCGCCGGGCGAGCCCGAGCAGGTCGAGGGGGTCGATGCCGTGCGCGCCCGCTGCACCGGGGAGCAGGAGGGCGAGGCCTTCTACCGGGCCGCGGAGGAGCGCGAGGTGCACCTGGGCCCCGGATTCCGCTGGAGCCGCCACTTCTGGCGGCGCGACGGCGAGGCACTCTCCGCGATGGAGCGGCCCGAGGGCGCCGCGCCGTCCCTCGCCGTGCCGCCGGGGCTCCTCGACGCCTGCATGCAGCTCGTGGGCGTCGCCGTCCCGCCGGACCCGGAGGGTCGCGCCGCCGTTCCCACCGCCGTGGGCACGCTGCGGGTGCATCGCCGCCCCGCAGGGCGGCTGTGGTGCCGCGGGACCGCCCGCCGCGAGGGGCGCGACGGGCTCGCGGGCGAGGTGGTGCTCATGGACGGGGAGGGCGTCCCGGTGGCCGAGCTGCTGGGG
>DASYWD010000461.1 GCA_035936415.1 Longimicrobiaceae bacterium | reverse complement strand
TCCACCATCTGGAAGAGGGCTGGTTGCGAGGAGTTGCGTCCGAGCATGTCGACTCCGGTCCGGGGGAACGAGCCTCCGAGCGATGCGCCCAATCTACTGCCCAGCCCCTGGCGGCGCGCCTTTTTTCAACAGCCTTCTAGTACCCCGCCGTCTTGTCCACCGTGTTGAGCAGCGGCTCGCCAGCCACGTACCGGCGGAGGTTCTCGACGATCAGGTCGGTCTCGCGGCGCCAGAATCGGTGTGAGGTCCCTGAAACATGGGGCGTCAGGAGCATGTTGGAAAGCCCCCACAGCGGCGACTCCGGCGGGAGCGGCTCCCGCGCGAAGACGTCCAGCGCCGCCCCGCGCAGCCGGCCCGCGCGCAGCGCCTCCGCAAGCGCCTCCTCGTCCACCACCCGCCCGCGGGCCACGTTCACCAGCACTGCGCCCCGCGGGAGCCGCGCCAGCTCCGCGCCGCCGACCATCCCGCGCGTCTCCGGCGTCTCCGGCACCGCCACCACGAGCACGTCGCTCCGCTCCAGCAGGCGCCCGAAGGCGTCGTCCCCGCCCAGCAGCTCCACTCCCTCCGGAGCGTCGCCGCCGCGGCGGCGTGTGGCGAGCACGCGGGAGCCGAGCGCCGAGAAGCGCCGCGCCACGGCCCGCCCGATCCCGCCGAGCCCCAGGAGCCCCACCGTCAGCTCCTCCACCTCGCGCACCGGGGCGTCCGCGCGCTCGAAGGGCTCCTTCCACCAGCGGCGCTCCGCCTGCGCCCGCACCGCGAAGTCCAGCCCCCGCGCGAAGTGCAGCGCCATGGCGAGCACGCTGTCGGCGATGGGCTCGGCGTGGATCCCCGCGGAGTTGGTGAGGACCACGCCGGAGCCCCGCATCTCCGGGTGGAGCGAGCCGCCCACCCCCGCCGCCCCGGAGTGCACCCAGCGGAGCCGCCCCTCGGGCGGCGCGGTCGCGGCGCGGAACAGCTCGCGCGGGATCCCGTACCCCAGGTACACCTCCGCCCCGCGCACCGCCTCCAGCGCCTCCGGCGAGGGCCCGCCCCCGTCCCCCTGCCCGTCCGCGGCGGCGCGCACCTCCACCGTCTCCCACTCCGGGGGGACCGCGGCGCGGATCTCCTCCGCGGCCCAGTCGGGGAGGGTCCAGAGCGGACGGCGCTCGCGGAGGTCGAGGACGAGACGGCGCACGGGAGTCATTCGTCGGGGGGTCGGCCGCCGGGCGGCGGGAAGGAGGTTCAGGGGCGGGGGAACCGGCGCGCCCGGCCGGGTGCAGGCAGGCGGCTCCGGCTCGTCCGCGCCGGAGCACGAAACGTGCAGGACACGTGGGGGCTGTCGTCCGACGGCAGTGCGCCACGCTCAACCCGTCCTGCAATGGCAGAAAGCCTGCGAATGGTCCGCGTCGACCCGGCCCCCGAGCTGCGGGTCCCCGAACGGCCGCGGCCCGACCATCTGATCGACCGGCACAGGGAGTGGATCGCCGCCTCCACGGCCGCGCCCTACCGGAAGCGGAGGCGCGCCCGCCGCTTCCGTGCCGCCTCCCTGGTGTTCCCCGCGGCCGTCGGGCTGGCCGCGGCCGCCGTGCTGCTCGCGGTGATGCTCGCCACCGGGGGAGACGACAGCACCGCCCCGCTGCAGGACCAGCTGATCCCGGGCGGGAGCGGCTCCGGCGCCGTGATGGTGAAGAGTCCCGCCGCGGAGCAGCTTCCACGCTCGCCGGGCGGCGGGGGCACGGCGCCCTGACCGCTCCCCGAGACGCCGCTCCGGCGGGTCAGCCCAGCCCCAGCACGTCGCGCATGGTGTAGGCGCCCGGCGCCTTCCCGGCGATCCAGCGGGCCGCCCGCAGCGCCCCCTCCGCGAAGAGGGCCCGATCCTGCGCCAGGTGCACCAGCTCCAGCCGCTCCCGGTCCCCCAGGAACATCACGCGGTGCTCCCCCACCACGTCGCCGCCGCGCACCGCGTGGAAGCCGATCTCCCCCGCGGGCCTCTCGCCCGGACGGCCGCTCCGCCCGTCGCGCCGCACCGGGTCCAGCTCCACGCCGTGCCCGCGGGCCGCGGCCCGCCCCAGCTCCAGCGCCGTGCCGCTGGGCGCGTCCACCTTGCGGCGGTGGTGCGCCTCCACGACCTCCACGTCGTACGCAGTCCCCAGCACCCGTGCCCCCTCCTCCACCAGCGCGGCCAGGAGGTTCACCCCCACGCTGAAGTTGGCGGCCGCGAGCGTCGCCGCGGAGCCGGCCAGGCGCGCCAGGAGCGCCTGCTCCTCGGGCCCCAGCCCGGTGGTCCCCACCACCAGCGCCTTCCCCGCCAGCGCCTCGCCCTGCGCGCGGACCAGCCGCGCCAGGAACTCCGGGGCGGAGAAGTCCACCACCACGTCCGCGGAGCGCACCAGCTCTCCCGCGTCCTCCGGCGCCACCAGCACCGGGCAGCCGATGTCGCAGGCGCGCTCCGCGTCCGCCGTCCGGTCCAGCCCGCCCAGGACCTCCACCCCCTGCTCCGCCGCCAGCCGCGCCAGGGTGCGCCCCATCCGTCCCGAGGCGCCGCTCAGCAGCACCCGCACCGGCTCCGCCACTCAGCCCTCCGCGGCGGCAGTCGCCGCGCCCGGGGCGATCCCCAGCGCGCGCATCTCGCGCTCCAGCTCCTCCCGCACCGCGGGCGAGGCGTCCAGGAGCGGGAGCCGCACGCCGCCCACGGCGAAGCCCAGCATCGCGACCGCCGCCTTCACCGGCACCGGGTTGGGCTCGCGGAAGAGCGCGGCGATCAGCGGGAGGTAGCGGAGCTGCAGGCGGCGCGCCTCCTCCACCTCTCCCTCCAGGAACGCCTTCGCCATGCGCGAGGTGTCCGCCGGCGCCACGTTGGCGAGCACCGAGATCACCCCCTTCCCCCCCAGCGCCATGAGCGGCACCACCTGGTCGTCGTTGCCGCTGTAGAGCGCCACCCGGTCCGCCACGCGGCGCGCCAGCTCCGCCACCTGCGACACGTCGCCGCTGGCCTCCTTGACCCCCGCCACGCGCGAATCCTCCGCCAGCGTCTCCACCGTGGCCGGGAGGATGTTGCACGCGGTGCGGCCAGGGACGTTGTAGACGATGGTGGGGAGGTCCGCCGCGTCCATCACCCGGCGGTAGTGGGCGACGATCCCCTGCTGGGTGGGCTTGCTGTAGGGCGGCGGCGAAAGGAGCAGCGCGTCCGCCCCCGCCTCGCGGGCCGCGCGGGCCAGCCGCGCGACCGCCGCGGTGTCGCTCCCGCCCGCCCCGGCGATCACGGGGACGCGCCCGCCGGCCTCCTCCGCCACCACCTCCACGGCGCGGCGCTGCTCCTCCGGCGACATGGCGGGGGCCTCGCCGGTGCTCCCGTTCACCACCAGCGCGTCGGTCCCCTCGCGGAGGTGGAAGCGCACCAGCTCGCGGAGCGCGCCCTCGTCGATCCCGTCCGCGGCGAAGGGCATGACCAGCGCCACGCCCGAGCCGGTGAAGAGTGGGTTTGGCACGGCGTCAGAGGTTGTTGAGATCCATGAGGTCCCCCGGCAGGGCGTCGCCCTCGGGATCGTCCGGGTCCAGGTCGCGCTCGGTGGAGTCGCGGAAGTCGTCCGCCGCCTCGTCGCCCACGCTGTCATGGAAGGCGCGGAACACGGTGCCGCCGCACTTCTCGCAGGTCATGTCCGCGGGCGGGGGCTCGTCCTCGAAGAAGTAGTCCTTGCCGCACTGCTCGCAGACCAGTGTCAGGACCTCGGTGACGGGCTCCCTCCCCCGCGGCGCACCCGGATCGGCGGGGTTGTCGCGGATCTCGTCCGCGGCGTTCGTCGCGCCGACGATGGTGGTGTCGTCCGAGCCGGCGGCCTCGGCCCCGTGCAGGTGTTCCTCGCGCATCGCTCCCTCCCGGCAGTCATGGCTCCTTCACGCCTCCGGGGCCGCGTCGTGCGGCCCCGGATCCCGCCCGCCTCCCAGCACATCGCGTACCGGGTGGGGTTGGAGCGAGGTTTACGAACTGCTCGTTTGGGCGTGCCCCCCGCTGGCGCGGGGGTCGGGCTGCGGCGCCGTAAGCCAGCAAACAACGCTGGCTAACGGCGGCGAGCCCCGCAAACAGCGCGGGTCTCGCCCCTTCGGGCTCGCATCCCTCACGCGGCCCCCTCCCCCGGCCCCTCCCCCGCAAGCGGGAGAGGGGAGCACTGCAACCTGCCGTTCGGCACCCCCGCCCTCGACCGCCCACGCGCGAAAAAGCCGACGACACGACCCGCGCGAAACCCTACCGGAGCCCGATCGCCACGCGTACCCGGTCCATCGTCACCCCGGCGACCTCGCGGGCGCGCTCGGCGCCCTGGCGGAGCACCTCGTCCACGTAGTCGGGGTTGCGCTCCAGCTCGGCGCGGCGGGCGCGCATTGGGCCGAAGTGGTCCATGATCGCCTCGAAGAGCCGCTTCTTGAAGTCGCCGTAGCCGATCCCGCCGGCGCGGAAGTCGTCCTCCATGCGGCGCACGTCCTCGGCGCTCGCGAAGAGCCGGTACAGCGCGAGGATGTTGGAGCCCTCCGTCGGCTTGGGCTCCTCCAGCGGCGTGGAGTCGGTGACGATCGACATCACCCGCTTCCGGAGCGCCTTCTCCTCCCCGAACATGTTCAGGGTGTTGCCGTAGCTCTTGCTCATCTTCTGCCCGTCGATCCCGGGGACCACCGCCACCTCCTCCGCGATCTCCGGCTCCGGGAGCTTGAGCGTGTCCTCGCCGAAGGCCTCGTTGACCTTCACGGCCATGTCGCGGGCCATCTCCAGGTGCTGCTTCTGGTCCTTCCCCACGGGGACCACGTCGGCGTCGTAGAGGAGGATGTCCGCGGCCTGCAGGATGGGGTAGACGAAGAGGCCCGCGTTGGGGGCGATCCCCTTCGCCACCTTGTCCTTGTAGGCGTGGGCGCGCTCCAGCAGCCCCATGGGGGTGACGGTGCTGAGGATCCACATCAGCTCCGCGTGCTCCGGCACGTCGGACTGCTTGAAGAAGATGCTCCGCTGCGGGTCCAGCCCGGCGGCCAGGAAGTCGAGCGCCGCGCTCCGCGTGTTCTCCCGCAGCGCGTCCGGGTCCTGGAGCGTGGTCAGCGCGTGCAGGTCCACCAGGATGCAGAAGACCTGTCCCCGCTCCTGCATGCGGATGAGCGGGCGCATGGCCCCGAAGTAGTTGCCCACGTGCAGGGCGCCGGAGGGCTGGATGCCGGTGAGGATTCGAAGCATGCTCGGGGCTCGGTATACGTCCGGGCCGCGGGGACTGGCCCCGCGGCGTCTGGTTTCGATATGCTAGGCGGATAACTTAGCGGACACGCCGAGTGGAGCAAGCGAACGCCAGCCCCGTCCAGCCGACCATGACCGATCCGACCGACGACCTCCTGCACGGCCTGCGCGCCTCCCCGGATCCCCGCGACCCGCGGGCGCCCTCGCTCCTGGCCCCCGCCGCGGACGAGGCGCTGGACGCACGGCGGGTGGTGCTGGGCCTCCCCTACGACGGGGGGATCCCCTCCCGCCCCGGGGCGCGCTTCGGCCCGCGCGCCATCCGCGAGGCGCTCGCCTCCTTCGGCATCTTCGACGGGGAGCGGGAGCCCCGGCCCGCCCTGGACCTGGGGGACCTGGCGCTCCCCTCCATGAACGGGGCGGCGGCGCACGCGCGGATCGAGGAGGCGGCGCGCCGGGTCTTCTCCGCGGGGGCGCGCCCGGTCTTCCTGGGCGGCGACCACGGCTGCACGGGGTCGCTGATCCGCGGGCTGGCCGCCGCGCGCCCGGAGGCTCGGCTGGCGCTGGTGACCATCGACGCGCACCTGGACGTGCGGGAGTACGACGACGAGGCTTCGCTCTCCAGCGGCACCCCGTTCCGCCGCGCCCTGGAGACGGAGATCCTTTCCGGCGAGCGGGTGGCGATGATCGGGATCCGCCCCTTCGCCAACTCGCGCCACTACCTGGAGTGGGCCGAGGCGCAGGGGATCCGCCTCACCACCGTGGACGACGTGGAGGCGCACGGCGCGGCCCGCGCTGCCAAGGAGGCCCTCTACACCGCCACCTCCGGCGCCGACGCGCTGTACCTGAGCGTGGACATGGATGCCGCCGACGCGGCCTTCGCCCCCGGCGTGAGCGCCGCCGGGATCGGGGGCCTCACCTCGCGCGAGATGATCACGCTGGTGAAGACCATCGCCGCCGACCCGCGCCTCGTCGGCGCGGACGTCATGGAGACCTCCCCCCCGCACGACCCCGACGGGCGGACGGCGAAGCTTGCGGCCAGGCTGCTGCTGGAGCTGCTGTGATCCCGGTGGAGCCGGGGAGTGTGGGAGTGCGAAGTGCGCAGGGGCTCTGGAGAGGGCCGGAGGGTGAGCACGAGAGAGACCGCCCCCGGTGCCGATCGGCACCGGGGGCGGCTCACGTTGCTGCGGCAGGTCGAGAGCCTTTACGGCTGGCGGCTCTCGCGCAGGATCTGCTCGCGGTGCGCCTCGCTGGCGAAGATCGCCACCTCCACGCGGCGGTTCTGCGCCTGCCCGGCCGCCGTCGCGTTCGAGGCGATCGGCTCCGTCTCACCGCGGCCCGCGGTGCGGATCCGGCTGGGAGAGACGCCCTGCGAGATCAGGTAGTTGGCCGCGGCCCTCGCACGGCGCTCCGAGAGGCCCATGTTGTAGTTGTCGTCACCCGTGGAGTCGGTGTGCCCCACGACCAGCACCTCGCTCCCCTGGTTGCGCTTCAGGATGTCGGCGAGCTTGCGCAGGTTCGCCTGTCCGGCCGGGTAGAGCCGGTCGGAGTCGAACGGGAAGAGGATCCCCGACTCGAAGGTCACCGCGATCCCCTCGCCGATGCGCTCCACCCGGGCGCCCTCGACGTTCTCCTCGATCTCCTCCGCCTGCTTGTCCATCTGGCGCCCGATGATGGCGCCGGCCGCCCCGCCGACCACCGCGCCGATGATGGCGCCGCGGGCCGTGGAGCCGGTGTTCTTCCCGATCACCGCGCCGATCGCCGCACCCGTGCCGGTGCCGACCACGGCCCCGCGCTCGGTGCTGTTCAGGGTCGACGCACATCCGGTGAGCCCGGTGGTGCCGAGAGTCGCCACGGCGGCAAGCGCCGTCAATGAGCGTGCGTACTTCGTCATCTTCATGTTCCTCGCTGAAAGTGGGACCGCACCGCAACCGAACCGACCGGGACAACCTCGTCGGTGCCCCCCGGGGTTGCAAGGGGGATGCCGGGCGGCGGGCTCGTCGGGAGCTGCGCGCCGGCCGGGGCGGGCCGCCCGGCCGCAAGCCCTTGCCGCGCCTGGCTTTCCTGACCCGAAGAGCATCGGGGCGCACGCGCATCCGCTTACCCGCCAACGGGTTACGGCGGATCCTCACGGTCCCCCAATCCGTCCCCCGGAGCGGACACCACCGCTCCCGGCGGGCGACAGCGAGGACGAGCACGGCCGGACCGGCACCGGGGCGCTCGGGGGAGCCGCAGGCCGCCTTCTGGCAGCATAATTTCCGACAGCAGGCACAATACGTGCGTGATGCGCCAATACCCGCACCGCCTGGACTCCTGTGTCCGGACGGCACCTTCTCATCCGGTTCCATGGAGCTCCGCATGCGCTTCCTCCGTTCCGCCGCTGCGCTAGCCACGTTCGCGGCACTCACAGCCTGTCAGGACGACGCCATCGTCGCCCCCACGGCCGCCCCCGACGACGCCCCCGTGGTGGCGACCGGCATCACCGACCCGGCCAAGGGCCCGGTCCTCACCGGGTATGTGCTTGGGGCAGACGGGAGTCCCACAGCCATCGGCTACCAGGTGGTCAACGGCCACGCCATCTGGGACGGCGACATCGGCCTGGGCCCGGCGGACCGGATCGCGAGCACGCCCGAGGAAGCGCTCCGCCAGCGGGACGGGGACGGACTCCGTCCCCGCCTTTCGCTGCACTCCACCGGTGCTTCTCTCTGGAGCGACACGAAGGGCGTGATCCCGGTGCGGAGGGTTTACAACCCGAACAACCTGACGTCGGCGCTGAGCCAGATCGAGAGCCAGGTGCCCGGGATCGACTTCGTGGATTACAACGGCCAGTACCATCACATCGTGGTCTACTACGGCTCCGGGTCCAACTACTACGGCGGCTGCTACAACGGCGCGTGCGAGATCTACATCGGGCGGAGCGACGCCTCCAAGGCGCTGATCATGCACGAGTTCGGGCACGCCCTGGGCTTCCAGCACGAGGTCCGGCGCTGCGACCGGAACAACTACATCCGGATGCTCGACACCAACCCCTACCCGGGGGAGTTCGCCATCACGTGCAGCTGGACGCAGATGGGGGGGTACGACATGACCTCCATCATGCACTACAACTCCCGGGAGTTCGGCCGGCTGCACTTCACCGACTGGAACGGGTACGAGGTACAGGGCTACTGGGGGCGCACCACGCTCTCCTCGGGGGACGTGAGCGCATGGCGCACGCTGTATCCCGGCAGCTCGGAGGTCCCCGGAACGACGGCGTGCACGGGAGGCTACTGCGGACCGTACAACCTGCGCGCCGGGCCGGGGACGGGATACGCCATCACCGGGAGCATCGGCGGCGGGGTCTCGGTGAGCATCGTCTGCCAGGCGTACGGGACGAGCCACACCGGCCCGTGGGGCACCACCAGCCTGTGGAACAAGCTGGGCGGCGCGTACGCGGGGCATTGGATCAGCGACGCCTACGTCTACACCGGCAGCAACGGCATGGTGGCGCCGGCATGCTGACCTGAGCGGCGGCCCGCGCGGGCTCCCGCCCGGGAGCGGGTCTCCCAGAGTGCCGGTCCGGAACCTCCGGAC
>DASYWD010000460.1 GCA_035936415.1 Longimicrobiaceae bacterium | reverse complement strand
ATCCTGGCCCGCGTGCGCCGGGAGGACCGCGGCGCCTGGCGCGAGCTCGCGCGCGACCTGGCCCGCCACGCCCGGGTGCTCCGGGTGCTGGACCTCCGCCCCGCCGACCTGCACGAGGACGCCAGCCTGCACGTGGCGCTGGGGTGGACGGCGCGCCGCCTGGCCTTCTTCCTCCTGGGCGTCCCCCTGGCCGCGCTCGGCGCCGCAGCCTTCTACCTCCCCTACCGCCTCACCGGGGTGCTGGAGGCGCGCGCGAAGCCGGCCCACGACGTCCGCGCCACCTACAAGCTGCTCGTGGGCGCGGTGACGCACGTCGCGTGGACCGTCCTGCTCGCCGCGGCCGCGGGGATCCTGCTGCGGTGGGAGGCCGCCGTCGCGGCGCTTCTCCTGCTCCCACCGCTCGGCCTGCTCACCGTGGCGGTGCGCAACCGCTGGGACCAGGCCACCGACGACGTCCGCCGCTTCTTCCTGCTCCGGCGCCGCGGGAGCGACCTACTCCCGGAGCTGCGCGAGAGGCAGCGCGGGCTCGCAGCGCGGCTGCAGGCACTGCGGCAGGAGGTCGCGGACACCGAGCACCCCTCGCTCGCACCGGGGCCGCGCCCCGGGCGTTGAGGACCGGCTACGGGAGGATCTGCCCGTCCGGCGCCACCCTGAAGGCGAGCCCCGGCTCGGTCCCGTTCCCGGGAGTGCCGACGATGCGGGTCAGCAGGACGCCGTTCGCGAAGACGTTGCGGGTGCTCGCCCCGTTGGGGTCCTCGGCGCAGGCGTTCGGATCGCTGATCCGGATCCGGTACTCCGCGTTGGCCGGTACGTCGGAGAAGGAGATCTCCCATCGGTCCGGCCCGGTCGCACTCATGTCGAAACGGGCGAACTGGTGCCAGCTCGGGTGGATGTGCGTGCGGCCCACGCCGTTGACGCAGCTCGGGGTCCGCTCCGCGACCACGGGATCGATGCTCGTCGAAGCGCGGTAGACGAACTCGACGGTGACCCGGGGGGGACGCGTGACGGGATCTGGAGGAGTGGCATCCGTCGACCCGTCGCCGCAGGCGGTCGCGACGACCACCGGCAGGGCTGCCGTGATCCAGAAACGAGCGCGCGGTCGCATGGTAGTACACCCCGATCTGGTGGGTCGCATGCCCAACGTGCCGGTGCACCGCACGTCGGGCGACGAGGGGGACGCTACGTCCTGATGTTTTCCCGCATTCGCCGTGCCTGCCGCGAGTGAGCCCCGGGCTCAACCCGCCACGGCCGTCTCCGAGTCGTCCACCACGCGCACCGCAGCCTCCGCCTCGCGCGCCGCCCGCTCCCCCTCCGCCGGGTCCACCAGCATCAGCAGCAGCGCCCCCGACACGAAGAACGCGATCACCGACAGGATCCCGTAGCGGCTGGACCCCGTCTGCCCGATGACGGCGGCGAAGAGCAGCGGCCCGAAGATCCCCGCGAACTTGGAGAACACGCTGAAGAAGCCGAAGAACTCCCCCGACTTGTGCCGCGGGATCATGGTGGCGAAGAGCGAGCGGCTGAGCGCCTGCGTTCCCCCCTGCACCATCCCCACCATCAGGGCCAGCACCAGGAAGTCGCGCCCGGTGCGCATGTTGAAGCCCACCAGGCTGATCGCGACGTACACCACGAGCCCCAGCAGGATGGACCGCTTCGCGCCGATCCGGCCGGCGAGCATCCCGAAGAGGAAGGCGAACGGGATGCCGACGAACTGCACCAGGAGGATGGAGCCGATCAGCACCGCCTCCGGGATCCCCAGCTCCGTGCCGTAGGGGACCGCCATCTTCTGGATGGTGGCGATCCCGTCGTTGTAGAGGAGGAAGGCAAGCAGCAGGAGGAAGGCGTTCTTGTAGCCGCGCAGCTCGTGGAAGGTCTCCGCCAGGCGCGAGAACGCCGCGCGCACCGCGCCCCGGGCCGGGCTCTCGTCGGCCTCGATGAGCCGCGGGGGCTCCGGGACGCGCCGCAGGAGCGGGATGGAGAAGACCGCCCACCAGACCGCCACCGACAGGAAGGAGAGCCGCGCCGGGAGCGTCCCCGCGGGGATCCCGAAGAGCTCCGGCTTCTGGATCCAGGCCAGGTTCAGCGCCAGGAGGATTCCCCCGCCGACGTACCCGAAGGCGTACCCGGAGGTGGAGACCTGGTCCACCTCGTCCTCGCGCGCGATGTGCGGGAGGAGCGACTCGTAGAAAACGAAGCTCCCCGCGGCCGCCACCGAGGCCACCAGGTACAGGAACGCCGCGAGGACCAGGTCGCCGCGCTGGATGAAGTACATCCCCGCGACCGCGGCCACGCCCAGCCCGGCGAAGGAGCCCAGGAAGCGCTTCTTGGAGGCGCTGAAGTCCGCGATGGCCCCCAGCACCGGCGAGAGCAGCGCGACGATGGCGATGGCGGCGCTGTTCGCGTACCCCCACCACTGGCTGGCGACCACCTCCGGCCCGCCCGCGCCGGCCACGCGGATGAAGTAGATGGGGAAGACGGCCACCATGATGGTGGTCTGGAAGGCGGAGGCGGCCCAGTCGTACATGGCCCAGGCGCGCAGCTCCGGGCGGTGCAGGCCGAGGCGCTGCAGGATGCCCCGGCGCTCGCGAGCCGCGGGTTCGGCACCGTTCATGGAAGGTCCGCGTAGGGGGAGGAGAACGGAGGGAGGAGAGCAGCCCGGCCCTCAATATAGGCGCCGCGGGTGAGCGGGCCAGTCCCGCGGGCGCGGGCCGCCGGTCGCGGAATCGCGCGGCGCGGCCTATCTTGGCGCCGACCCGAACCGGAGGAGCATGCATGGACCGCTGGAAGCGCACCCTGGGCGAGGTGGCCCACCGGCTGGAGAAGCACGTGGACCGCGCCCGCGAGCGGGTGGCGGAGGCGTTCCCCCCGGACCGGAACGACGTGCGGATCGAGCCGTACCGCGGCTACGGCACCCCGGAGCGGCTCTACCTGCATGGCCGGGTGCTGCGCGGGAGCGCTCCCTCCGCGGCGGGGGAGCGGGACCATGCGCTCCTCAACCTGGCGAACATGATCCAGCGCTTCGAGAGCGACGAGGTCCCCGGCGCGCGTGTGGCGGCGAGCCTCGGCGGGCGCACCTGGCAGGCGGTCACCGGCGAGGAGGGGTACTTCGAGCTGTGGATGGAGCCGGACCCGCCGCTCGCCGCCGGGTCGCTCTGGCACGAGGTGGCGCTGGAGCTCCCCGGGCGCACCGGGCGTGACGGAGGCCCGATCCGCGCGACGGGGCACGTGCTGGTACCGCCGCCGGAAAGCCGCTTCGGCGTGATCAGCGACCTCGACGACACCGTGATCCGGACCGGCGCCACCACGCCGCTCCGCATGGCGCGCACGGTCCTCCTGGGGAACGCCCGCACCCGATCGCCCTTCCCCGGCGTCGCCGCGTTCTACCGGGCGCTGCAGCACGGCGCCGGGCGCACCGGGTTCAACCCGCTCTTCTACGTCTCGTCCTCGCCCTGGAACCTGTACGACCTGCTCACCGAGTTCCTGGAGCTGCGGAAGATCCCGCTGGGTCCCCTGATGCTGCGCGACTGGGGGATCTCCGAGGGGGAGGTGCTCCCCACCGGGCACGCGGGGCACAAGCTGGAGGCGATCCGCCGGATTATGGAGCTCTACCCGAACCTCCCCTTCGTCCTGCTGGGCGACAGCGGGCAGGAGGACCCGGAGATCTACCACCGCGTGGTGCACGACTACCCGTCGCGGATCCTGGCCGTGTACATCCGCAGCGTCCACCCCGCGGCCGGGCGGGCGGACGCGGTGCGCGCGCTCGCGGAGGAGGTCGCCCACGCCGGGAGCACCCTCGTGCTGACGGACGACACCGTGGCCGCCGCGGAGCATGCCGCCGCGGAGGGGTGGATCCCCGCGGACACGCTCGCCGAGATCGGCGCCGAGTCGGAGCGCGACGAGTCCGGGAGCGGCCCCGTGGTCTGACGACGGAGAAACGCCCGGCGCGGACCTTTCCGCGTCGGGCGTTTCTCCGCTGCTGCCCGCAGCCCCTTCCCCCGCCGCTACGGCCGCGGTGGAGCGGTGGTGTCGGGCCGGGCCGTCGTGTCCGCGAAGGCGGCGCCGGGCGCGGGCGCCGAGGTCCCGCGGTTGCCGCACCAGGTCCACGGGCCGCGGAACACGTTCACCGTGGTGTCCGGACCGATGCCTCGCTGCCGGGGCTGTTGCTGCTGGCGGGCCTGGCGGCGGCGTGCATCGTCCCGGTCGGGGCCGGAGATCCGGCAGACGCGGGTCCGCTGCTCCTCGGACAGGAGCGCGCGAACCGCCTCCTGCGCGGTCCGGTTGTTCTCCCGGAGCGAGTCGATGAGCGGGCGGGCCCGCTCCGTCGCCTCCGGGCTCGGCCGGCGCCGGAAGCCGCCGGAGGCCTGCTGCAGCTCCCGCAGCTCCGTGAGCATGGGACTGTTCTGCCGCTGCAGCGCGGCCCCGATCGAGTCCAGCGCCGTTACCTGCGCCGACGTGAGGTTCAGGTCCTGGCGCTGCCCGATCAGCGCGTACACCGGCGGCGTCGGCACCCACGCCTGCTGGGGTGGCGCCTGCGACGCGGGCGGGGCCGACGAGCAGGCCGCGAGGGCAAGGAGGCCGAGAGTGCGGGTCAGTCGCTTCATCGTCGCGGTCGGGCAGGAATTCGGCTTTCCCGGCGGCCGCAGCGGCGGATCCGCGCCGGGGGACGGGGATCGTACCCGGGGCCCGCGTGCAGGATCCGCGCCGCCGCGGGGCCTACCCGCGGCGCTCCGCCCGCAGGACGGACTCCGCGATCAGCGGCCCGTGGAGCTTGCCGTTCTCGATGAAGATCTTGTTGGCGTCGTTCCCCGCCGCCACCACCCCCGCAATGTAGACCCCCGGCACGTTCGTCTCCATGGTCTCCCGGTCGTGCGCGGGGATCCCCGTCTCCGGGTCGATGGAGACCCCGAGCGAGCGGAGCAGGACCGGGTCGGGGACGTACCCCGTCATCGCCAGCACCCAGTCGTTGGGGAGCGCCCTCCGCTCGCCGGTGTCCAGGCTCTCCACGACCACCTCGCGCCAGCGGACCTCCACCACCCTGTGCCGCCAGAGCGCGGGGATGGCTCCCTCGGCGATGCGGTTGTCCACGTCCGGACGCACCCAGGGCTTCACGCCCTTGTCCAGCGCGTCGAAGAGGTGGACGATGGTCACCCGCGCACCCTCGCGCCACACGGTGAGCGCCGCGTCCGCCGCCGAGTTGCCGCCGCCGACCACGATCACGTCCTGGCCGAAGTAGGGGTACGGGTCCTTGAAGTAGTGCACCACCTTTGGGAGGTTTTCCCCGGGGACGCCGAGCCGCCGCGGGGTGTCGTAGTAGCCGGTGGCGACCACCACGCTGCGCGCGCGATGCAGGTGCTCCGAGCCGTCCCGCAGCCGGGTGCGGAGGCGGAAGTCGCCCCGGGTCCCGTCGACCGACACCACCTCCTCGTACTGCCGCACCTCCACCCCGAAGTACGCCACCACCTTCCGGTAGTAGCGCAGCGCCTCGCGCCGGGTGGGCTTGTCCCCCGCCGTGGTGAAGGGGACGTCCGCGATCTCCAGCTTCTCCGGGCCGCTGAAGTAGGTGGTGTAGGTGGGGTGGTCCATCATCCCCTGCGTCACCGCCCCGCGGTCGAAGAGAGCGCAGCCCAGCCCCCGCTCGCGCGCCGCGACCCCAACCGCGATCCCGCACGGCCCCGCCCCCACCACCGCGACGTCCAGCACCCCGTCCTCTTCCTTCGCTTCCCGCATCCGCTCCTCCGTTCGCGCGCCCGTTCGGTCCCCGCCGCCCGGGCGCCTGCACGTCACGCGCCGCGCGCCGCCTCCAGCGCCTGCTCCAGGTCGGCCACGACGTCCGCCGCGTCCTCGATCCCCAGCGAGAGGCGCACGAAGCCGTCCCGGATCCCCACCGCCGCGCGCTCTTCGGGGGACATGGACGCGTGGGAGGTGTAGCGCGGCTCGGATACGAGCGTCTCCACCCCGCCCAGGCTGGGCGCCAGCCGGGCGAGCCGCAGCGCCCGCACGAAGCGCGCGGCCGCCTCCCCCCCGCCCCGCAGCTCGATCCCCACCATCCCGCCGAAGCCGTCCAGGACCCGCGCCGCCGTGGCGTGGTCGGGGTGCGAGGGGAGCCCGGGGTAGTGCACCCGCTCGATCCCGGGGTGCCCCTCCGCCCAGCGCGCCACCTCCGTCCCGTTGCGGTTGTGGCGCTCCATGCGGACCGCCAGCGTCTTGATCCCGCGCTCCAGGAGCCACACGGCGTGCGGGTCGAGCATCGGCCCCCACACTCGCGCGCGCTCCAGGACCTCCGCCACCTGCTCCCGGCTCCCGGCGACCACCCCGCCGGTCACGTCGCTGTGGCCGCCCAGGTACTTGGTGGCGCTGTGCATCACCAGGTCGGCCCCGTGCTCCAGGGGCCGCAGGTTGATGGGAGAGGCGAAGGTGGCGTCCACGATCAGCACGGCGCCGCGGGCGTGCGCCGCGTCCGCCACCCGGCGCAGGTCCACCACCCGCAGGAGCGGGTTGGAGGGGGTCTCGCCGACCACCACGCGCGTGCCGGGCCGGAAGGCCTCCTCCCAGCCGGCGCAGGAGAAGTCCGCGAAGGTGGCCTCGATCCCCAGGCGCGGCAGCTCGCGCTCCAGGAGGTCGCGCGTCCCCCCGTAGATGGCCGCGGTCGCGACGACGTGGTCGCCCGCGCGCAGGTTGGCGAGGAGCGCGCACGCCATGGCGGCCATCCCGCTCGCCACCACCAGGGCGTCCTCCGCGCCCTCCAGCGCCGCGAGCCGCTGCGCGACCCACCGGTGGTTGGGGCCGTTGCCGTAGCGGCCGTAGAGGACCTCCCCCTCCCCGCCGAGCTCGCTGTGGAAGGTGGTGCTGAGGACGATGGGGTTGCTGACGGGCCCGCCCGCCTCGCGCGCGGGGTCGCCGGCGTGCACGGCGCGCGTGGATGGGCCTGCGGAGCGGAGGTCGGAGCTCATATCACTCTTCCAGGAAGTGCGGCAGCGAACAGAAGGTCCCGTCGCGGTAGGCGATCACCACCCGGCGCGCCGCGAGCCCCCCGAGCACGGTCGACGCCGCCCGGGGCACCATCCCGGCGTCCTCCGCCACCTTCCCGGCGGAGGCGCGCCCCTCCCGGAGCACGGCCTCCCAGCAGGAGCGCTGGACAGGGTGGGCCTTTCCCAGGAGCTGGAAGCCTTCCTCCTCGAACTCCGCGACGGCCAGGATGTCGTGGTGCTCCAGCACCTCCTCGATGGGCTCCCGGTGGTGCTCGTGGAGGCCGCGGAAGAGGAAGAACGCCTCGGCCGGCCGGTCCGGCCCCAGGAAGCGGAGGAGGAGCTTGGCGACGATCTCGTCCGCGCACGAGTAGTCGAGGACGCGGACCTGCGAGAAGTCCAGGACCGAGAGGCAGACGGACTGCTCCCCGTCCAGCTCCGCGATCTGGCTCTCCACCCCCGTCCGGACGGCCCGCCCCGTGGGGCGGGTCACCAGGTTGCTGTACAGCGAGGTGATGGAGCGCCGGTGGAGGAGCGTCAGGTCGATGGCGAGCGGCGAGACCTTGCGCTCGGGGGGCATCCCTCAGGCCGCGGCGGAGTCGGAGACGGTGACCTTCTCCATCACGTCGCCGCGCTGGAGCTGCTTCACAACGTCGATCCCCTCCGTGACCTGCCCGAACACCGTGTGCACCCCGTTCAGGTGTCGGGTGTTCGCCTCGCTGAGGACGATGAAGAACTGGCTGCCGCCGGTGTCCTTCCCCGCGTGCGCCATGGAGAGCGCGCCCAGCTTGTGGGTGTGCGGGTTCCCCTGCGTCTCGCACTTGATCTTGTACCCCGGCCCGCCGGTGCCGACGCTGGGATGGTTGAGCCCCTTCTCCTTCGTGATCGGGTCGCCGCCCTGCACCACGAAGTCCGGGATCACGCGGTGGAAGACGACCCCGTCGTAGAACCCGTCCTTCACCAGCTTCTCGAAGTTGGCCGCCGTCCCCGGCGCCTCCTTCTCGTACAGCTCCGCGGTGAAGGTGCCCTTGTTGGTCTGGAAGGTGACGGTCTTCATCGGATGCCTTTCGGAAAGGAGTGCGTGAGTGCGAAAGTGCGTGAGTGCGGGAGTCAGGCAGGTCCTGCGATCGCAGGCTCATCCCAGCTCCGTGCCGGCCCTATTCCTTCGCCGGCAGCACGATCAGGATCTGCGCGCCGGGGAAGTAGGCCAGGTCCTTCTCCATGGGGTCGGCGTCGTCCCACTCCGGGACGTCGGCGATGCGGGCGGTGCCGCTGCGGATGGCGATCTTGCCACCCCAGCGCCCCACCTTCTTGCGGATCTGCTTGAGGCCCTGGCCGCGGCCGGGGTCGCGGAAGCGCGTGATCCCGTGGATGAACGCCGCCTCCAGCGCCGTGGCGTCGCCCCAGCGGTCGCCGAAGCGCGCGGCGTGCTCCTTCGCCAGCGAGCCCTTGAAGCCCACGCCTAGGTCCATCACCGCGATCACGGCCACCTTGCGGCCCAGCCGCTTCTGCCAGTTGTAGATCTGGATCCCCACCCAGCCGGGCGCGTCGGCGTGCTCGATGATGTTCTGCGACACCTCCGAGAGGAGCATGCTGAAGCCGATGGCGTCCGCGCGCGAGTAGTGGAGCTGCTCGGCGAGGATAGTGCTGATGCGGCTTTCGTTGAGCACGTCGATCACGCCGTGCACGTCCTCGTGCGACTGCACCCGCGTGATCTCCAGCAGCACGCTCGTCTCCTTCCCCGCGCGCGGCCGGGGCGGCGCCGCCATCTCGAACGTGGCGCCCGCCTGCCGCACGAAGCCCATCCGCGCCAGGTAGCTCGCCACCTCCGGCGTCTGCGGCAGCTCCAGCAGCGGGCGCACGTCCTCCTGGCGCAGCATCTCCCCGAGCGCCAGCAGGCCGATCATCCCGTACGGGTCCGCCCAGCGGACGTGGCGCGCATCGACCAGCGTGCGCTCCCCATCGCCCTGCGCCGCCTCTGCCACGAGGGCGTCGAAGGCCGCGTCGTCCAGCCTCTGGGGGACCACCAGCACTCGCGACATGAAGACGACCGGTCTGGGTGTGAGAAGACGCGGGAAGGTAACACCCGCCCCGGGGGGTCGGAAGGGCGAGCGGGGAGCGCGGCGGCCCCCACCCGGCCCGGCCCCCACCCGGCTCGCTTGAGGTTCGCCACCCTCCCCCGCAAGCGGGAGAGGGCTTCCTGTCAGGTCGGCAACGGGGCGAGTCGGCGGCAGGCCCCCTCCCCCGGCCCCTCCCCGCAAGGGGGAGGGGAGTACGGCAACGGCAGTTCGGCACCTCGCGGAGGGGGTGACAGGGAGGAGGCGGGGTGGTCGGAGGAAGAAGTGGATGTCTGAGCGAAGCGAGTTCACTTCTTCCGGAGACTACCCCGCCTCCGACCGCCCATCGGAGACGGGCCCTACCCCGCCAGGTGCGCGTACAGCCCGGAGGCGCCGCGATGCCCCATTTTCCGCGCGGCGACCTCGTGCGCCCGCCGCATCGACTCCTCGACCTCCAACCCCTGGAGAAGACCGCAGAAGAACGTGACCCCCCACACGTCCCCCGCCCCCGTGGGATCTCCCGGCACAGGCGCGCCCGGAGGGACCCTTCCGGTGCCAGCGGGCGCGCCGTCGGCCTCGCCCCGGGCGCCCGGCCAGGCCGGCGGAAATCCCGACCGCCGCGCGTACGCCGCCCCTTCCGCCCCGAGCGTCACGACCACCAGCCCCGGCCCCGCCGCGAGCACCCGCTCCGCGCGCTCCGGCCACGCTCCCGCGCCGGGGAGGGTCCCCAGCTCCCGCTCGTTCATCTGCACCGCGTCGAAGCATGCGGCCCACCGCTCCCACTCCGGGAGGGTCCGCAGCTCGCGCGTGCCGGCCCCCGGGCAGCCGAGGAAGAGCGAGTGCAGGTCGGCGTAGAGGGGCCCGCCGAACGTGCGCCGCAGTGCCTCCGCGTCCGCGAGCCCCATCTCGAAGCCGGAGATGAAGTTGATGTACAGCGCGTCCAGCCCGGCCACGTGGGGCTCCAGCTCCTCCCACCTCCACGCCGGCACCCCGCCGGTGAGCCGCTCCCCGCGGTGATCGCGGTCCGTGTAGCGCAGCTCCACCCGGTTCGTCGGCTCCGGCACCCCCACCAGCGAGGCCCCCACCGCCACCCCCGGCAGCCCCGCCAGGAACTCCCGCGCCTCCGCCTCCAGGTCGCGCCCCACCTTCACCACCGGCACCACCTCCCACCCCTCCGGCCGCACCGCCGCCGCCGCGGCGAGCGAGTACGCGATCCCGCCCCAGGAGGTGAAAGGCTCCCCGCGCGCCGCGTCCTCCAGCGTCCAGATGCGGTCCCAGACGAAGGTGCCCAGGACGCCGAGACGACGGGTCATGAATGGAGAACGAAGAATGACGAACGAAGAAAAGGGCGCCGGAGCGCTCCGGGAGTCCCGGCCGCCACCGAACCCCCGCCGTTTTCCTACACCTGCCCGAACCGCTCCAGCTTGAACACCGCCGCCGCCCCCACGACCCCCGCCGTCCCCGGCAGCTCCGCGGACACGATCCGGCAGCACTCCTGTGCCGACTTGAACGCCCGCCGCCGCACCTCGGCCCGGAGAGGCTCGAAGAGCGTGTCGCCAGCGCGGGTCACGCCGCCCGCGATCACCACCATCTCCGGGTTGAGGACGTTGATGATGCTCGCCACGGCCGCGCCCAGGAACTTGGCGGTGTCCTTCATCACCTCGGTGGCGTAGGCGTCGCCCTGCACCGTGGCCTCGTAGACCGTGGCGGCGGTGATGTCCTCCATCTTCCCGTTGACCATCTCCACCAGGACCGTCTCGGCGCCGGCCTCGATCCCCTCCACGGCGCGCAGCGCGATGGCGGGGCCGGAGGCGTACTGCTCGATGCACCCGTAGTTGCCGCACTTGCACTTGCGGCCGTTGGAGTCGATGGTCATGTGGCCGATCTCCCCGGCTACGTCCGAGCAGCCGTGGAAGATCTTCCCGTCCAGCACGATCCCTCCGCCGATCCCCGTGCCCAGCGTGAGCCCCACCAGGGTCCGCGTGCCCCGCCCCGCGCCCAACCACCACTCGCCGTAGGTGGCGCAGTTGGCGTCGTTGTCCAGGGTGGCGGGGAGGTGCACCGCGTTGGCGATCAGGTCGCGCAGGGGGAAGTTGCGCCACCCCAGGTTGGGGGTGTTGATCACCGTACCGGTGCGGCGGTCCAGCGGCCCCGGCGAGCCGATCCCCACCCCCGCGATGTCGTCCCGGGTGCCGCCGTGGGTGGAGAGGACCTCCGCGATCGCCTGCTCCACCATCCCCACGATCCGGTCCACGACGAACTTGGCTCCCCTCACCGAGTCCGTGGGCATGGAGCGTAGTCCGAGCACCTCCCCGCCCTCCGCCGGGAGCAGGCCGACGACGATGTTCGTCCCGCCCAGGTCCACCCCGACGATCCACCGTTTGTCACCCATTCAGAGCCTCACTGGCGGCAGCACCGCGCGGGATCCCCGTCGATCCGGCGCACCCATGTCCGGATCGCGACGAGTACCGGGTTGCGGCAGGCGGCGTCGCCTTCGATCCACGGCGCGGGGACAGCAGAAGAATGGGCCGGCGGCGCGTACAGGTCAACATAGGGCGTCCGGCACTCCCGGAGAGCCGTCGAGAGGCGGCGCGTGGAGGGGCAAAACCTCAGCTCCGCGCGCGGAGCTCCCGGTACACCTCGAGCGTCCGCTCCGCCGTCGTGTCGACGTGGAAGTCGCTCAACCGGCTCGACTGGGCGCGTACCATCTCCCGCCGCGCCTCCCCGGACTCGCGTAGCGCGCGGACGAGCTCCGCGAGGCGGCGGTGGTCGCCGGGCGGATACAGGCTCGTCCCCGTCGAGGCGTGCACCGGGCGGAGGATCTCCGCCGGCCCGCTGTCGTCCGCCGCGACGGTCGGCAGGCCTGCGGCCAAGGCGTCCAGCACGCTGGATCCGAGTCCCTCGTCCCGAGAAGAGAAGGCGAAGAGGTCGAATTCGCGCAGAAGCCGCCGGGCGTCGTCCACCCGTCCGACGAGGTGCACGCGGTCGCCAAGCCCGAGCGCGGATAGGAGCTCTTCGAGCACGGGCCGCCGCGGGCCCTCGCCGACGATCACCCAGTGCAGGTCGCGGGGAGCCTCGGCCGCGGCCCTCACCAGCTCCTCCTGGTGCTTGTACTCGTACAGGTGCCCGACGTTGCCCACCACGAAGGCGTCGGGCGCGATCCCCAGGCGCTCGCGCAGCGTGGGAGCGAGCGGGGGGAGGGCCCGCACCTCGGCGGGATCGATCCCGCTGTGGATCGTCCGGAGCCGGCGGGGATCCACCCCGCTCGCCGCCAGCCCGGCACGCACCCCCTCCGACACCGCGATCACCCGGTCCGCGCGGTTCCACTTCGCCGCGGAGGTCCGGAACGGAACGCGCCGCGAGGCGACGAGCGGGATCCCCAGGAGCTTCGCCGGGACGAGCGCCACCTGCAGGGCGTGCGCGTCGTGGCAGTGGACCAGGTCGAACCCCCGCATCGCGCGCGCGACGGCCAGGACCGCGCGCGGATCGGCGCCCCCCCGCCAGCGGATCCCAGCTACCGGGAGCCCCTCCTCCCGCAGCCTGCTCTCCAGCGGGGAGCCCCGCGGACAGAGGCAGAGCTGCGCCCGCACGCGGGAGCGCACCCCGCGCATCAGGACCCGGACCTGGTTCTGCCCGCCGGCCCAGGCGCGGCCGGAGTCCAGGTGGAGCACGGCCGGACCGGTCACGGGGAGCGGGCGGGCGCCCTCCCCGCCGGGAGGCGTGCGCACACGACCGCTTCCACGTCGGCGACCTCGATGAGGCGCATGCACTCGCGGTGCGCGTCGGGGAGCACGTACCCGGGCCCGCTGCGCGGGCAGACGTTGCGGACGCAGGAGATACAGGGAAGGTCCCCCGCGCGGACCATGTGCTGGCCGTCGCCGAGCGGGCGCGTCACCGCGGGGTCGCCCGGGCCCTGGAGGGAGAGGGTGGGGGTGCCCACCGCCGCGGCGAGGTGCATCGGACCGCTGTCGTTGGTCACCAGCAGGGCGCACTCCGCCAGTCCGGCGGCCAGGAGCGGGAGGTCGGTGCGCCCGCCCAGGTCGAGCGCGCGGCCCCCGGCGACCTCCGCGGTCAGCGCCCGCTCGGACGGGCTCCCGAAGACGGCGACCCGGACTCCGCGGCGATCCAGCCGCCGCACCAGCGCGGCGTACCGGTCCGCGTCCCAGCGCCTGGATGGAGCGTTGCTCCCCGGGAACACCCCCACGAGCGGGCCGTCCGCCCGGCCCGCCAGCTCCCGCCACCGGGAGGCCTCCCGCGCCGGGACGTGCAGGCGCGGAACCGGAGGGCGGCCGGGGAGCTCACCCGACACGAGCGCCGCGTAGAGAGCGGCCCGGTGGACCCGGGCCGACGGGAGGACCACGCGGTCGGTCAGGAGCGGGCCGCGGGAGTCGGTGGGCGTGCCCCGCCTGTGGCGAACGCCCCCGAGCCGGAAGAGGAGGGCCGACGAAAAGGACGGGGTCAGCAGGATGCCGCGGGCGTAGCGGAGCCGGCGGAGCTCGCGCGCGGCGTCCAGCGTGCCCCGGCTGCCGCGGTCCAGGGGGAGCACCCGGCGGACCCCGGTCCCGTCCTCCTGCCGGACCATCTCCAGCAGTGGAGCGAGCCAGCGGACCACCTGCACGTCGGCGCCCCCGGCCGCCGCGAGGGCCGGGAGCGCCATGACGAGGTCCCCGAGGTGATTGGGGGCCCGGACGACGGTGGGCGAGGCGGGGTCCTCCCGGGTCACTCCCCTACCTTGAGCACGGCCAGGAACGCCTCCTGCGGGATCTCCACGGTCCCCACCTGCTTCATCCGCTTCTTCCCCTCCTTCTGCTTCTCCAGGAGCTTGCGCTTGCGGCTGATGTCGCCGCCGTAGCACTTGGCCGTCACGTTCTTGCGCATGGCCTTGATGCTCTCGCGGGCGATGATCTTGTTCCCGATGGCCGCCTGGATGGCCACGTCGAACATCTGCCGGGGGATGAGCTGCCGGAGCTTCTCCGCGATGGTACGGCCGTACTCGTACGCCTTGTCCCGGTGGATGATGACGCTGAAGGCGTCCACCGGGTCGCCGTTGATCATCATGTCCAGCTTGACCAGCGGGTTGGCCCGGTAGTCCGCCATCTCGTAGTCGAGCGAGGCGTAGCCGCGGGTGGACGACTTAAGACGGTCGTAGAAGTCCAGGACGATCTCCGCCAGAGGCAGCTCGTAGGACAGCTCCACCCGCTGCGGGTCCGGGTAGTTCATCCCCTTGAAGTCGCCGCGCCGCTCGTGGCAGAGCTTCTGCACCCCCCCGATGTACTCCGCAGGGCACATGATGCGGGCGCGCACGTACGGCTCCTCCACGCGGTCCAGCTTGGTGGGGTCCGGGAGCGCGCTCGGGCTCTCCACCCACAGGTCCTCACCGTCGGTCATCGCCACGTGGTACTTCACGTTGGGGACGGTGGTGATGAGGTCCAGGTCGAACTCGCGCTCCAGCCGCTCCTGGATGATCTCCATGTGGAGCAGCCCCAGGAACCCGCAGCGGAAGCCGAATCCCAGCGCCAGCGAGGTCTCCGGCTCGTACGAGAGCGAAGCGTCGTTCAGCTTCAGCTTCGCCAGCGCGTCGCGCAGCTCCTCGTACTGCTCGGTGGCCGTGGTGTAGATCCCCGCGAACACCATGGGCTTGACCTCCTGGAAGCCGGGGATCAGCTCGGCGGCGCGATGGTCCGCGTCCAGGATGGTGTCGCCGGAGCGGGTGTGGGCCACCTGCTTGATCCCGGCGATCATGTATCCCACCTCGCCCGGGCGCAGCTCCGGCGTGGAGAAGCGGCCCAGCTGCAGGTATCCCACCTCGTCCACCGGGTACACGGCGTCGTTGGAGCCGAAGGCGACCCGCATCCCGGGGCGGAACACCCCGTCCATCACCCGGATGCTGGGGACCGCGCCCACGTACTTGTCGTAGTACGAGTCGAAGATCAGCGCCCGCGGCGGCGCGGCGGGGTCGCCCTCCGGCGGCGGCACCCTCGCCACCACGGCCTCCAGGATCTCCGCGATCCCGGTCCCCGCCTTGGCGGAGGCCAGGAGCACGTCGTCCGGGTCCACCCCCAGCAGGTCCACCAGCTCCTCGCGCCGGCGCTCCGGCTCGGCACCCGGGAGGTCGATCTTGTTGAGGACGGGGACGATCTCCAGCCCCGCCTCCATCGCCAGGAAGAGGTTCGAGAGCGTCTGCGCCTGCACCCCCTGCGAGGCGTCCACCACCAGGATCGCCCCCTCGCACGCGGCGAGCGAGCGCGACACCTCGTAGGTGAAGTCCACGTGCCCCGGCGTGTCGATGAGGTTGAGCTGGTACGACTTCCCGTCGCGCGCGGCGTAGGTCATCCGCACCGCGTTGAGCTTGATGGTGATCCCGCGCTCGCGCTCGATGTCCATGGAGTCGAGGACCTGCTCCTTCATCTCCCGCATCTGCAGGGTCCCGGTGGCCTCGATCAGCCGGTCCGCCAGGGTGGACTTTCCGTGGTCGATGTGCGCGACGATGCAGAAGTTCCGAATATGGTCGAGTCGCAAAGCGATTTTCCGCGTGAGTGGAGGGCCTCGCCCGGGGGTCCGGGACGCGATGAATTTATCCGTCTCGGGTACACTCAGGAAGGCCCGGCGTGCCGCACGATGCAAGCAAAGGGGCGATTTGCCGGGCGGGCGGAGGGTGCCGGTCCCCGCCTGCGGGAGGCCCCGCCGGGGCGATCTTCCAGGCGTGGCGGCGCATCCGGGGCCCCCGGCCCGCAGCCGAGCGCGCCTGGCACCGCCGTTGCCCTCTGGGAAGGCGTCCCGCCCCCCGGGACCAGACCGGCAGGTTCTCCCCTCCGAACAACGCCCCGCCACGGCACGGCTCCTCCCGGCCCCGCTTCCGGGAGGAGCCCGCCATGGGGGCTTCGGGTGCTTGAGCCGGAAACACTCGTTCACTAGCTTTCCATCTCCGGGCGCGGCCCGTCCTGCATTCACCGTCGTAACCATCACAGCCACGATGAAGCTCCCCCGCCGGACCGGCGCCCTGCTGGGCGCCTCGCTCGCGCTCGCCGCCTTCGCCGCCCCCGCGGCAGCCCAGGTTCCGCTCGCCCCGCGCGCTCTCGGGCTGGGCGGCGCCTACGTAGGCACCGCGCGCGGGCACGAGGCCCTGTTCGCGAACCCCGCCAACCTGGGGCTCTCCGGGAACCCCGCCTGGTCGCTCGGCTTCCCCCAGGTGGCCGCGGGGTTGAACCTGCTCGGGCCGCGGGTGGGCGACCTCCCCGACTTCTTCAACTACGACGACCTGACCGACGAGCGGAAATCCGAGCTGCTCGCGGCGGTCCCGGCCAGCGGCACGGCGCTGGAGGCGGACGTGCGGGCGCCGCTCGTGACCTACCAGAACGGCCGCCTCGCGCTGGGCGTCGCCTACGGCCTCCGGGGCGAGCACACCGTCGGCAGGGACCTGGTGGACCTCTTCCTCAACGGGTACCAGGAGGGGCGCACCACCTACCAGGTGGGGAACACCCGCGGCCGCCGCGCCACCTTCTGGGACTTCGCCGCCGGCTACGGCACCAGCGCCGGTCCGCTGAGCGTCGGCGCCACCGCGCACTACTACCTGGGCCGCTCGCTGGTGCAGACGCGCGCCTTCGAGCCGCGCTACGACCTGCAGGCCCGCGACATCGAGGTGGACTACGTGGGCGTGGGCGCCAGGGGCGGGCGCGGCTGGGGGCTCGACCTGGGCGCCGCGCTGGGGCCGGTCCGCGGCCTCACGGTGAGCGCGGTGGTCGCGAACGCGCTGGGCTCCATGGAGTGGAGCGACGAGCGCACGGGGAAGAGCGTGACGCTCACCCGCGCCGATTTCCGCGAGGCCGAGCTGCAGTTCGTCCGCAACCGGTACGACCAGAGCGAGCAGGACCTGGGGAGCGACCCCACCGGCGCCTTTGCTGCCGCGGCCGTGGGGCTGACGGAGAACGCCACGCTCCCCACTACCCTGCGCGTCGGCGCCGCCTGGGCGCTCCCGGGCGTCGGCACCACCCTGACGGCGGCCTTCCACGACGACCTCTCCGAGGGGCGCCTCGCCGGCCGCTGGACCCGCCTCCTGGGTGGGGGCGTGCAGCAGAAGCTCCCCGTGGGGACGGTGCGGGTCGGCTTCTCGTCGGACCTGGAGGACGGCAGCATGGCCTCCGGCGGGCTCACCCTGGGCCCGGTCGACCTGGCCGCGGCGCGCTTCACGACCGGCGACGCCAGCGGCGGCGAGCGCAACGGCTGGATCGGGAGCTTCGGGCTGAGCGTTCGGGCCTACTGACCATTGCAACGGATAGGCCGGAACGGCTGTGGGGGACGGCGCGCCGCACGCGCCGTCCCCCATTTCGTTGGTGCCTTCGACCCCTCGCTCCGGCCGGCCCCGACCGGATCCGAGCAGGGCGGGAGGGGCCCATCAGACAGCCCAGCCAGGACAGCCATGTTCCTACCGCTCCATCAGCACACCCTCTGTCCATCGGGGCAGGAGTTGACGGTTATGACCCTCACCCGGGATGCCGCCTCTCCCCGCGCATCCGTCACGTCAACACGCAACTCGATCGAACCATCGCCAGGGACGGTGGTCGTATACGTCTGGTCGGTGCCGACGAGATCCCAGTCCTCATACCAGCGGTACGTGAAGGGCTCGGTGCCGGTGGTGACCGCCGCCTGGTAGGTCACGGTGGATCCGGGTGCAACCGTGCCCGGGCCTTGCATGGCGATTTGCACCCGATCGGTGTAGGTGATCAGCATCTCCGCCCACGGCCCAGGACCGCCCGCGAAATCGTAGAGCTGGAAGCGACCGATGTCGGGACGGAGGTTCAGGGTGCCAGCTCGATAGCCCACAAATGGCGCGGCAGCCCACCGGTTGTTGGGATCCCACGCGAAGGGCTCGCGCTTGCTATCGAGCGGCGCGCCCGCGGCATCTCTCACCCGTACCTCGGCCACGTTGTATTCGCGGGTGCCGCCATCCACGATCGTGGCTCCTGTGCGCCTCTCCGTGCCAGGCTCCGGGATGTACACGGGGCAGCTTGCGGGCTCCGTATGCTCCACTTTGAGCGAATGACCGCTCCAGTTGAAGGAATAATCGGTCGGGCAGTTATGCACGCCCAGTCCGTCGTCATGGCAGGCAAGAAGGAACATGGAGCCCGCCATTCCGAGCGCAATTCGGAAGCTTCGCCCGGACATGGTGCCCTCAGGGGTTCGCAGGGGTGATGGGCTCGAATGCCACAGGCCGCTCCGGGCTGATTGTGACGCGGATCATACCTCGCTCTGGAGAATCGAACACGGTGACCTCTGTCGGCTGGGTCGCCGCTGGGACCGTGAGACTCCCCCTCAGCCCGACGTAGATTTCGCGTGCCAGCCGCGCCTGCCCGTTCGCCCTGCTCAGCACCTGTACCGGCCGGTCGAGTGTAACCTTCCAGCGGGCGTGCTGCGGGTGGAAGTCTCTATCCGCCAGCAAGAGCTCGGGAACCGCGGCGGCGCGGCTTCCGGTAAGCTCTCCAACGCGCCGGACCGCCTGCTCGGGGGAGAGCGGCATGGTGAAACCTTGTCCCCGGGGCACGCCCACGGCGAACACATCGGCACCGGATCGCGGGGGGAGCCAGAGGTGGCCATTCTCGATCCACGCCTCGGTGTACGCCGCCACCGCCACGCTCAGGACGGGTGTACCGTCCGGCGAAGAGAGGTAGACGAGGTAGTACGGGCCGTACGCGTTGCGGACGCCCGGGTGGGCGTCGTCGGGGACCGGCTCGTAGGCAGTCGCGGCGTAGTATGCGGGCGAGCCCACCCGGAGCGCGTCGAAATCGATTTCCCGCCCGTGATCGCCCTCGAGGTAGCCGCGAATGTACGGCGCAAACGATCGCGCATAGGCGAGGGCGAGCTCAGCTGCGCGTTGGGGGGTGATCTGTGGACGTGCACCGGGCAGGGGCGCCGGGAGCTGAAACCCACCATCCGGGCCGATGCGCTCCGCCAGCTGTTCCGTCACGTAGTTCCGGATGTCCCCTGCGTGCAGCGGTTCAGGTGAGGAAACGGCCGCTCGCTCGCAGGCGGAGAGGAGCAGCGACCCGGCTGCCAGGCCCGACACAACCAGGCCAAGGGGAGCCCTGCGTTTGGAGGGTAGGAGGGAAACGTGCATTGCGACCTCCGGGCATCAGGTGATACCTACCTGCGAGCACTGGCGCTTTATATAAGTATATTCCGCGGTCGCGTTGTTAACGATTTTCGCAAACTACGCTCTACCCTTCGAGAATTACGGGGGCGGCGCTCGCCGCCCCCGTTTCTGACCAAGTCAGCCGTACGGCTCAGCGGGTGAGCGCCCTCACCTCCGCCAGCCCCGCCGGGTCCCACTGCGGGCGCTGGTCGGCGTTCGCGACCTCGTTGGCGAGGTAGAACACCAGGCGGGCCACCCGCGCCGCCTTGTCCGCGTCGATCTTCTCGACGTGGTCGCCGGGGCGGTGGTAGTCCGGGTGCACCCCGCTGAAGAAGAAGATCGAGGGGACCTCCTTCCGGGCGAAGTTGAAGTGGTCCGAGCGGAAGAAGAAGCGCTCCTGCGGCCAGATGTCGTCGGCGGCCACCAGGTTCAGCTCCGGGTGGCGCGCGCGGATCGCGTTCACGGTGGGCCCCAGGGTGGAGTAGTCCTTCCCGATCACCACGATGCTGTCCGGCGAGTTCCGCGCGATCATGTCGACGTTCACGTTCGCCACGATCTGCTGCAGCGGGAGCGTCGGGTGGTCCGAGTACCACTCGGAGCCCAGCAGCCCCTTCTCCTCGCCGCTCACGTGCAGGAACACCACGGAGCGGCGCGGGCGCGTCGGGAGGGAGGCCATGGCCTCCGAGATCTCCATGAGCGCGGCGGTGCCGGAGCCGTTGTCGTCGGCGCCGTTGTAGATGGAGTCGCCGCTCGCGTCCGGCCTCCCCACGCCCTCGTGGTCGAAGTGCGCGGAGAGCACCACGTACTCGTCGCGGAGCGCGGGGTCGCTCCCCCGCAGCACGGCGACCACGTTCGGCGCCTCCTCACGGTCGAGGTCGCGGAACGGCGCCCCCCCCGTGATCCGGACCCCCGCCAGCGGGACCTGCCGGGCGTCGCCCGACGCGGCGGCCTGCAGGGCCTGGTCGAAGTTCACGTTCCCCGCCGCGAACATCCGCCGCGCGGCGGCCTGCGTGACGAAGAACTGCGGGAAACCCGGGAGCCCCGGCGCGGCGCCTCCGAGCGCCCGGGTCGGCCGGGCGGTGAACTCCTGGTACTTGGCGATGCTGTCCGCCGTCCAGGTGGCGTCCAGGACGTGGATGACCGCCGATGCGCCGGCCTGCCGCGCAGCGGCCGCCTGCCGGTTGCGCTCCACCCGGAAGGGCACGCCCCAGGTCCCGGGGAGCGTCACCACGGCCGCCCGCTCGCGCAGGCTCCCCTCGCCGAGCGCCTCCGCCGTCCCCTTCCCCACGAACACGAGCGGGGCGCTCACGTCGGCGGTCGTAGCGCCGCGGGTGAAGAAGTCCCGCCCCAGGCGCAGCGTCTGGGTGCCGCGGGAGGTGACGACGTCCAGCCGGGTCCCGGCGGTGTTCAGCCCGCGCAGGGGGAACGGGTACCACTGCAGGTACGTGCCGTTTTCTCCGGCCGGCTCCAGCCCCAGGCGGCGGTGGTGGTCGATCAGCGCTTGCGCCGCGATGTTCAGCTCGGGACTCGGCGTGTTGCGCCCGCGCATGGCGTCCGACGCGAGGAACGCGATGCGCGAGTACATGTCCTCGGGAGTGATCGTAGCCGCGGCCGCGGCGTCGGCTCCGGGCGGAGCCGATGCCGCAGCGGGTTCCGGCGGTCCCGCCGGGACGCTGGAAACGGGCGCGGCGCACGCCGCGAGGGCGAGCGCCGCAATCAGGGGGAGTGCAACGGACCGGCGTTGCGTCATCGGATCCTCCGGATGGAGTAGGGTAGGCCCGACGGGCCTACTGGAATCCCTCCGGCCGGACGCGGGCGCCGCCTTCGTCGGAGGGTGGGGGTCGTTCCTGCTTCGGCGGCGCTTCCGAGCGCGTCCGCTCCGGCGGAGACTCGCGCTGGGGCTCGCGCTGCGGTGCCGTCACCCGGGGCCGCGAGGTCTCCGGATCGGTGGGGCGGCGCTCCAGGACCGGGCGGGACCGCTCGTCGTCGCGCCGACGCTCCTCCTGCTCCCGCGAGCGCTTCCGCTCCTGCTCCGTCTGGCGCGGCTGCTGGCCCTGCTGGTAGTCGCTCCGGCGGTCCAGCACCGGGGTGTCCACGCGCGGCCGGGACTCCGGGCGGGTGCGCGTGACCTCGTCCCGGGCCGAGCCGCCCGTGCGGCGCAGGGGCGGGAGGCGGCCGCTGCGGTCGCGGTCGTAGTCGCGGCCGATCGCGGCGGCCGGCTCCTTGTAGCGGTGCAGCGGCTCCGCCCTGCGGGAGTCCGCCAGGTAGTAGCCACGGGCGCGCCGGTGGCGGTGCGGATCATAATAGTACGGGTCGTCGCGCAGCAACACGACCAGCCGGTCGCAGCGGTCGTAGTACCCCCCCCACGAGTAGGGGTCGGCGTACCGGTCGTAGCAGGCGTAGCGCGGGTAGGCGTGGCGCGACCCCACGTGGTACGCGTAGTAGTCGGTCGCGAACTCCCCGTAGTCCCAGTCCGGCACCAGGAGCTCCGTGATGCGGTCCAGGGCGTAGTACGGGTCCCCCCGCACCCCCGAGCCGATGCGGCGGTACTCCCACGCCGAGCCGGAGCGGTTCTGGAAGGCCCGGAAGTCGAGCGGCTCCTCCGAGGCCACCACGTACAGGTATCCGATCCCGGGCGAGCCGCGGACCCTCCAGTCGCCGGTGCCCCCGGCGAAGGGGAGCGAGTAGTTGCGCCCGCCGCGCACGTATCCGTCGTCCCACGGGGAGCGCGGGTAGAGGAACTCCACCTCGCCGTCGGTGGTGAGGTGGATCACGGCCACGTAGGCGCTCCGGGTCGCGTGGAACTGCACGCGCACCCGGTCGCCCGAGCGGAAGAGGTCGCGGTCGTCGTCCGCCCAGACACGGACCCGGAGGTCGTACGCCTGTGCGGCGGGTGCGTCCGCCGCGGGGAGCGCGGCGGCGCGGGCGGGGGCCGCCCCGGCGGCGCCGGAGGCGGCGAGCAGGGCGAGGGCGGCGAACAGGTTTCTCATGGACACGGCTCCGTTGCGGTGCAGGATCCCCTGCGGGCAAAGCGCGTTCCGCGCGGGCGTGGAGGAAAACGTCAAGGCTCCAGGCGGATTCCGCCGCCGCGGCGCCTCGCCGGGGGCGGCGGCTGCGTCCCACCGCGGGGACACCGGGGTGTCCGCGGCGTGGACACCAATCGGCGCGTCGGTGGCTCTCCACCGTTGACGCAGGGTCCGGGGAGCCCTTAGCTTGCGGCGTTTGCCCCCCGCCCGGAGCCGCGGCGCGGCGCCATCCACACGGATGGTACCGGATCGGGGGCGCAAGATCAACCGTCGCGGCGCATCCGGCGCCACGCCCGTCCCCTCCGGCCGTACGTCGTGCCGCATCCGCTCCTGATCGAAGCGTTCCGCTCCGCCCCCGCGTTCCGGGAGCTCGCCGCCGCGCTCCCGCGCGCGGGCGAGTCGCTCCTGGCGGAGGGCCTCGCGGGTGCGTCGCCCGCCCTCCTGGTGGGCGCGCTCCACCGCGTCCGCCCCGAGCGGATCTGGGTCCTCGTCGTCTCCACCCCGGACGGAGCCGAGCAGGTGGCCGCCGACCTGGAGGCGCTCCTGGGCGAGGGCGCGGTGCACCTGTACCCGCAGCGCGAGTCGCTCCCGTACGAGGAGGCGGAGCCGCACGTGGAGATCGGCGGCGCCCGCGTGGAGGCGCTGGAGGCGCTCCTCGGCGGGCGCACCGCGCTCCTGGTCACCACCACGCGCGCGCTGCAGGAGCTCTCCCCCGCCGTGGACGGGCTCGCCGACCTCCGCCTGGAGCTGCGGGTGGGCGAGGAGATCCGCCTGGGCGACCTGAGCGCCCGGCTGGAGGAGATGGGCTTCGAGCGGGTGGCGACGGTGGAGGAGGTGGGGCAGTTCGCGCTCCGCGGCGGGATCGTGGACGTGTTCGGCTTCGGCACCCCGGAGCCGGCGCGCATCGAGTTCTGGGGCGACCAGGTCGAGTCGATCCGCCACTTCGACCTCCTCACCCAGCTCTCGGTCAGCTCCGTGGAGAGCATCCAGGTGCTCCCGGTGGACCTGCGGCCCTCCGCGGCGAAGGCGGGTCGCGAGCGGAAGCCGGCGTCCGGAAACGGCGCCGGAGCGCCGGGCGGGCGCCGCTCGCTCCTGGACTACCTCCCGCCGGAGACGGTGCTGGTGCACCTCACCGGCGGCGCCACACGCGCCGAGCTGGAGCGCACCTGGACCGAGGTGCAGCGCCTCCACCAGGCCGAGGTGCAGCGCGGGGCGGGCCCCGAGGGCCCCGAGGCGCTCTTCCTCCCCGCCGCCGAGGCGGCGGCGCGCCTCGGCCGGTTCCCGCAGGTGTTCGTGGGGGTGGGGCCCGACGCCGGCCGGACGCTCCGCTTCCGCGCCGCGCCGCCCGAGGCCATCGACCGCGACATGGCCCGCCTGGGCGACGTGCTCCGCGGCGGGGCCGCGCGCGGCGAGCGGACTCTGGTGCTCTGCGACAACCAGGGGCAGCTCGACCGGCTCCAGGAGCTGCTGGACGAGCTCCGCGTCCGCTCCGAGGTGACGCTCGCCCTGGGATCCGTCTCCGGCGGCTTCATCCTCGCCGACGCCGACCCGCCGCTCCGCGTCCTCACGGACCACGAGATCTTCCGGCGCACCCGCCGCATCCGCCGCAGGCGGCGGTTCCGGGGGGGAGCCGCGCTGGAAAGCCTGGCGGCGCTCAAGCCGGGGGAGTACGTGGTCCACATGGACCACGGCATCGGGCAGTTCCGGCGGATGGAGCGCGTCCGCGTCGGCGAGGAGGAGTTCGAGACCCTGGTGGTGGAGTACGCCGGGGGAGAGCTGCTGCGCGTCCCCGTGCACCGGGTGGACCTGATCGAGCGCTGGGTCTCCGAGAACGAGGAGGGTCCCCCGCCCCGCGTCCACAAGATCGGGGGGAAGGACTGGACCCGCACCAAGCAGAAGGCGAAGAAGGCGATCCAGGAGATGACGGCCGAGCTCCTGGAGCTGTACGCGGCCCGGGAGGCAGAGGCGGGGTACGCTTTCGGCGCCGACTCGCGCTGGCAGCGGGAGATGGAGTCCGCCTTCCTCTTCGAGGACACCCCGGACCAGCGCCAGGCCACCGAGGACGTCAAGCGCGACATGGAGTCGCCCCGCCCCATGGACCGCCTGATCTGCGGCGACGTGGGGTACGGGAAGACCGAGGTGGCGGTCCGCGCCGCCTTCAAGGCGGTGCAGGACGGGAAGCAGGTGGCGGTCCTGGTCCCCACCACGATCCTCGCCGAGCAGCACCTGCACACCTTCTCCGAGCGGCTGGCGGACTTCCCGGTGCGGATCGAGGCGCTCTCGCGCTTCCGCACCGCGAAGGAGCAGGCCGTCGTGCTGGAGAAGCTGGAGCGCGGCGAGGTGGACGTCATCGTGGGGACGCACCGGCTCCTCTCCCCCGACGTGAAGTTCCACGACCTGGGGCTGATCGTGGTGGACGAGGAGCAGCGCTTCGGGGTGAAGCACAAGGAGCGGCTCAAGCAGCTCCGGCGCACGGTGGACGTCCTGACGCTCACCGCCACGCCGATCCCGCGGACCCTGCACTTCTCGCTGCTGGGGCTCCGGGACATGACGCTGATCCAGACTCCCCCGCGCGACCGGCAGCCCATCATCACCCACGTCCTCCCCTGGGCGGACGCGGTGCTGGAGGACGCCATCCGCCGGGAGCTGGACCGGGGCGGGCAGGTCTTCTTCGTCCACAACCGGGTGGAGACCATCGCCACGGTGGCGAAGCGGGTCGGTGACCTGGTCCCGGACGCCCGCGTGGGGGTGGCGCACGGGCAGATGAAGGAGAAGGAGCTGGAGGAGGTGATGACCCGCTTCATCGAGGGGGAGGTGGAGATCCTGGTCGCCACCGCCATCATCGAGTCCGGGCTGGACGTCCCCCGCGCAAACACCCTGGTCGTCAACCGCGCCGACCACTTCGGCCTGTCGCAGCTCTATCAGATCCGCGGCCGCGTGGGACGGAGCCACCACCGCGCGTACTGCTACCTCCTGGTCCCCGACGAGGTCTCGGAGGAGGCGGAGAAGCGGCTGCGCGTCCTGGAGCACTACACCGAGCTGGGGAGCGGATACCGCATCGCCCTGAAGGACCTCGAGCTGCGGGGCGCGGGTAACATCCTGGGCTCGGAGCAGTCCGGCTCCGTGCACGCGGTCGGGTTCGACACCTACATGCGCCTCCTGGAGGAGACCGTCCGCCAGATCAAGGGGGACGGCAGGGCGCCCGCGCGGAAGCCCACCGACGTCTCGGTGGACGGGGTGGCGCTGATCCCGGACGAATACGTGCCGGACGAGGCGCAGAAGCTCCACTTCTACCGCCGTCTCGCCCGCGAGGAGGACCCGGGGCGGATCGAGGCGCTGCGCCGCGAGCTTCGCGACCGCTACGGGCCGGTGCCGCCCGAGGCGGAGGCGCTCCTCGCCACCGCCTCGCTGCGGCTGCTCGGCGGCGCGCTGGGGATCGAGCGGATCCTGGTGCGCCCCTGGGACGTGCGGCTCAACTTCCGCACCGGGGTCGTCCCGCGCATGGTGAGCCTGCAGCGGGTGCTGGCGGCGCGGCAGTTCGACGTGGAGGTGCGCCGCCCGATCCCGCTCTCGCTGACGCTGCACCGCCGCGGCACCGAGCCGATCCTCGCCACCCTGGTGGACGCCCTCCGGGAGCTGGAGCAGGAGAGGGCCGCCGCGGCGTAGGCCGTTCCACCGCGCGGTACCGGCGCCGCGCAGCACGTGCACCACCGGAGTACGAGCGTTGACGGGTACGGCTTCCCGGCCGTGCCGACCATTCACCCGTTGCTGGAGACACGCATGAAGCTGTCCCGTTGGGCGATGCTTGCCGCCGCCCCCCTGCTCGCCGGGGGGTGCGGAGGCTTCGGCAGTGCCATGACCGCGCACACCGACGTGGTCGCGAGGGCCGCAGGCCACGAGCTGAAGGTGGAGGAGGCCGCGCGGCTCCTGGCCGGCAACCCGCAGATCCCCGCCACCCCCGAGGTGGTGCAGGAGCTGGCGAACATGTGGGTGGACTACACCCTGCTCGCCGCCGCCGCCGCCGAGGACACCTCGCTGGCCGTGCTCGACCTGGAGCAGCTCGTCGCCCCGCAGCGCGAGCAGATGGTGATGTGGCAGCTCCGCCAGCAGGTGATCCGCCCGGACACCACCTTCACCGAGCAGGAGATCCAGCGGCTCTGGGCCTCCGAGGGCCCGGGCGCCGAGGTGCGCGCCCGCCACATCCTTTTCCAGGTCCCCGCGGAGGCCCCGCCGGCGCAGCGCGACAGCGTGCGCAGGCAGGCGGAGGCGGTCCGCGCCCGCGCCGCGGCCGGCGAGGACTTCGCCGCGCTGGCGCGGCAGCACTCGCAGGACCCCGGGAGCCGGGAGCAGGGCGGCGACCTGGGGTACTTCGGGCGCGGGCGGATGGTCGCCCCGTTCGAGGAGGCCGCCTTCCAGCTCGAGCCGGGGCAGATCAGCCCGGTGGTGGAGACCCCGTTCGGCTACCACGTGATCCGGGTGGAGGACCGCCGTCAGACCGACCTGGGCGAGCAGCGCGAGGGCTTCGTGCGGTTCCTCGTGCAGCGGGCCCAGCAGGACGCCGAGAAGACGTACGTGGACTCGCTCACCAAGGCCGCCGGGGTGGAGGTCCGCCCGGGCGCGGCCAAGATCGCCCGTGAGCTGGCCGGCCAGACGAACCTGCAGCTGCGCGGACGCGCGGCGGAGCGGGTGATGGCGTCGTACAAGGGCGGCGAGCTGACCACCGGCGAGTTCGCCGAGTTCCTGCGCACCATCCCGCCGCAGGCCCGCGGCAGCTTCTCGCAGGCGACGGACGAGCAGGTCAACGACCTGGTGGAGCAGATGACGCACAAGGAGCTCCTCCTGCGCGAGGCGGAGCGCCGCAAGATCGCGCCCTCCGCGGCACAGCTCGACACGCTCCGCCGCGGCACCCGCGAGTCCATCGGCGAGATCGTGCGCCAGGCCGGCTTCACCCGCGACCGCCTCCCGCGCGGCGCCGGGGCGAGCCAGGCGATCGAGGCGCGCGTCAAGGAGCTGATCGAGGGCGCCATCAGCGGCACCCGCCAGGTCCCGCAGCTCGGGCCGCTCGGCCCCGCGCTGCGGAGCAAGTACGAGTTCGAGATCAACGAGGGGACCTTCCCCGCGGTGGTCAAGCAGATGCAGACGCTCCGCCCGGCGCAGCCGCAGCTGCCGCCCCCGGGCGCGGTCCCCCCGGGGCAGCCGCTCCCCGCGCCGGACCAGGAGCTGGCGCAGCCGCCCGTCACGCCGCAGCAGGAGCAGTAGCGGCGGCTTTCCTCCCGGGGCGCGGAACTCCGCGCCCCGGAAGGGCGTATGAACCGCGGGGCCATGGGGGTGCGCAGGCATCCACGTGGCCCCGCGGCGCTCCATCGCGGAGCGCCGCCCCGACCGGCGGGGACCCCCGCCGCAGCCCACGTCCCGACGAACCCGCCATGCGCATCCGTACCGCGTTCGCACTGATCTTCGCCGCTGCCCCCGCCGCGCTCGGCGCACAGGTCCCCGCCGCACCGCAGCCGGGTGAGGAGCTGGTGGACCGCGTCGTGGCCGTGGTCGGCGACACCACGCTCCTCCTTTCCGACGTGCAGGAGGAGATCGCCCGGCTCCGCGCCGAGGGCCGCCCCGTCCCCCCCGACCCGCAGGCGCAGCAGGCCCTCCTGCGGCAGATCGTGGACGCCCGCATCGACGACCTGGTCGCGCTGCAGGCTGCCAAGAACGCCGGGATCCAGGTGAGCGACGACGAGGTGGCGCGCGCCGTGGACCAGGAGATCCGCGAGATCCGCGGCCGCTTCCCCAGCGAGGCCGAGTACGCGGCGACCCTGGCGCAGTCCGGCTTCACGCCGGAGCAGTTCCGCGCCTTCCGGATGGAGCAGACCCGCGGCCGGATCATGGTGTCGCGCTTCGTCGCGCAGCGCCTCGGCAAGGCGGTGCGCCCCCCGGTCTCGGAGGCGGAGATCCAGGCGGCCTTCCAGGCGCAGCGCGGCCAGCTCGGCTCACGGCCCGCCACCGTGTCATTCGAGCAGGTGATCGTGGAGCCGGTCCCGAGCGACTCGGCCAAGGCGGTGGCGCTGCGCCGCGCCCAGCAGGTGCACGACGAGCTCCGCAAGGGCGGCGACTTCGAGGTGCTGGCCCGCCGCTTCTCCGAGGACCCCGGCTCGCGCGAGCGGGGGGGCGACCTGGGGTGGTTCAAGCAGGGGCAGATGGTCCGCCCCTTCGAGCAGGTGGCCTTCGCGCTCCGTCCCGGAGACGTCAGCGGGATCGTGGAGACGCAGTTCGGCTACCACATCATCAAGCTGGAGAAGGTCCGTGGCGGCGAGCGGCAGGCGCGCCACATCCTGATCCGCCCGGAGCTCACCGAGGCGGACCGCGTCCGCGCCCGCGAGCGCGCCGACTCGGTGGCCGCCGCCGCACGCGCCGGGGCGAGCATGAGCGTCCTGGCCGAGCGGTACAACACCCCGTCCGACCAGCGCTTCGCGGAGGACGTCCCGCTCGACCGGCTCCCCCCGGCGTACGCCCCCGTGGTGCAGGGCGCCACGGCCGGGTCCGTGGTGGGCCCCCTGCAGGTGGAGGGCGGCACCGGCGGCGCGGGCTGGGTGGTGGTGAAGGTGAACGAGCGGCGCGAGGCCGGCGAGTTCACGCTGGAGGAGTTCCGCGAGCAGATCCGCGAGTCCATCCAGCAGCAGAAGATCCAGCAGCAGGTTTTCGCCGAGCTGCGGGACCGCACCTTCGTGGACGTCCGGCTCTGAGATGGCGGAGGGGCTCCGGCTGGACGTCCTCCTGCACCGCCTCTGCCTCACTCGCAGCCGCAACGAGGCCAAGACGGCGTGCGACGCGGGGGCGGTCTCCCTGAACGGGCGGAAGGCACGCCCCGCGGACGAGGTGGTCCCGGGCGCGCGGCTCGAGGTCCGCTACCCGGCCCGGACGCTGGAGCTGGAGCTGGAGGTGCTCCCGGGAAAGAGCACCTCGAAGAAGGCGGCGAAGGAGATGTACCGCGTGCTGCGCGAAGAGCGCACGGCGGAGCGCTGGTGAGCCTCCCCCGGATCGCGGTCACCCTGGGCGACCCGCGCGGAATCGGCCCGGAGGTGGCCCGCAGCGCGCTGGAGGACCCGGAGGTCGCGGGGCTGGCGGAATGGACCGTGGTGGGGCCGGAGGGATGGGACGGCCCGGGGACCGCGCTCCCCGTGGGCCGCTGGACTCCCGCCGACGGCCAGGCCGCGGCGGGGCGCATCGCCGGGGAGGCGGTGCGC